>NZ_JALXKT010000046.1:0-24696 GCF_025144775.1 Brachybacterium sp. p3-SID957
CCCCCCCCCCAGTGGTGGGTGCCGCCGGGCCGTCGGCACGAGTGCTCAGCGGTGGAGCGGGTACTGGCCGCCCACCCAGTACGCCCCGATCACCGTGAGCGCGGAGGCGGCGAGCACCGCGACATCGAGCGCGGTCACCCTCAGGTAGGCGAGGCGCAGGGTGCGGCCGCTGGTATTCGCCGCGCCGTAGGTGAAGCCCCGGGTCTCCAGCGCTTCCACGGTGGTGCGCACGTTCTTGGCGGTGTTCAGCATGATCGGATAGAACGCGGTCACGGCCAGTGTGCACCACCGCAGGATCACCCTCCATCCGAGGACGCCCCGATGCGGTGGTGGGGCGTGGCGCAGCCGTTGCCCCTCGAACACGGTCACGTACTCGTCCACCAGGATCGGCAGCATGCGGTACCCGTAGCTCACGCCGAAGGCGAGCAGTTCGGGGGCCCGCAGCGCCAGCAGTGCGTCCGAGAGCTTCTCCGGATCCAAGGACACGAAGGCCGCCATGGATGCCATCGAGACTGCACCCAGCTTGAGGTTCAGCTCGGCCAGCGCCACCAGCGTGTCCAGATTGCCGCCGAACAGGAACGAGGCGACGAACAGCCCCACCACGTCGGCCCCCAGGCCGATCACGAACAGGCCCAGCACCAGCGGTCCCACCCGGGCCAGGGCCACCGAGGCCACACCCAGGCCGAACAGCACCAGCAGCACAGTGAGGTTGTGGGTGAACCAGGGCGCCAGCGCCAGCAGCACGTACCAGGCCAGCACCATCCGCGGATCCATCCGGGCGAAGAGGCCGCCGCGCGTGGAGTAGGCGGTGCGCAGCAGTTCGAGGCGCACCCAGTCGACGCTGAGCACGTCATGGGTCTTGCGGGCCATCAGCAGCGACCTCCGATCATGAGAGCGGAGTCCTGGGTGCACAGATGGGCACGCAGCTCGGCGGCGGTCAACGGCAACGGGTCGATGCCCAGGCTGTGCGCGATCCGCGCGGCCTGGGGAGGCACCAGTCGCGCCTGGCGGGTGATCTCGGGGCGCGCGAACAGCTCGCGCGGGGTGACGTCGGCCAGCACCCGGCCCTGGTCCAGGACGATCACGCGACTGGCCCAGGTGGCCACCAGCTCCATGTCGTGGCTGGCCACCACCGCGCAGCGCACTGTGTCGGCCAGTGAGTCGAGCATCCCGATCACGTCGTCGCGGGAGCGCACATCGAGGCTGGAGGTGGGCTCGTCCAGCAGCAGCAGGGAGGGGCGCATGGCGAGCCCGATGCCGATGGTGGCGCGGCGCTGCTGGCCGCCCGAGAGGCTGCGGCCGTCCCGCTCGGCGAGCTCCTCCAGGCCCACCCGCCCCAGCACCTCCTCCACCAGCTCCTGCGCCCCCGGGACCTGGCGGCCCGCAGGGAACAGCGCGATGTCGGCCCGCACGGTGTCCTTGAGGAACATCCGCTGAGGGTGCTGGTAGAGGTAGGAGACATGGTCGGCGAGGCGGGCGGCGGAGCGGGAGCGGGTGTCGATGCCGGTGACCGTGACGGTGCCCGAACGGGGGACCATCAGGCCGGTCAGCAGTTTCATCAGCGTGGTCTTGCCGGCGCCGTTGGTGCCCACCAGTGCGATCCGCTCCCCCGCGTGCAGGTCGAGGTCCAGGTCGATCAGCACCGGAGCGAGATCGCCGCGCACGGTGCGGTAGCCGTGGTTCACCCCGCGCAGGGAGGCGACGACCTCGCCGCGGCCCTCGGGCCCGACGGTGTCATCCGCGGCGGGCTCGGCAGGCGGTGCCTCCCGCAGGTGGGGGCGCAGCATCGGGACCGCGGAGTCCACGTCGAGGGCCACCCGATCGGCGCCCACCGCCGCGGTGAGGGACACTGCATCGGGCGCAGGGATGCCGTTGTCCTCCAGTTCGCGGTGGCGGTCCATGGCCTCCTGGACGGGCAGGTGCCACACGGGGGCGCCGTCGGCCATCAGCACCACCGAGCGGGCGAACTCCGCGATGAACTCGGCGTGGTGCTCGATCGTCACCACGGTGATGCCGTGCTCGCGGTTCAGCTGCTGGAGGCGCAGGTAGATCTCGCGGGCGCGCGCCGGGTCGAGCTCGGCCACCGGCTCGTCGACCACCACCACCTCCGGCCGCAGGGCCAGCACGGCGGCCAGCGCCACCAGGTGCGCCTGCCCTCCGGAGAGCTGCCAAACGAAGCTGTCGCGCAGGTGGCTGATGCCCAGCTGCGCGAGAGCCTCCTCGGTGCGCTCGCGGTAGTCCGCATGGCCGAAGTTGAGGGGCCCGAAGGCGACCTCGTCGCGGACGGTGGGCCGCACCAGCTGGTTCTGGAAGTCCTGGTACACGTACCCGACCCGGCTGGACAGCTCGGCGACGGAGGATTCCCAGGTGTCGGTGCCGCCCACGTGCACACTGCCGGCGAAGTCACCGTTCCAGTAGTGCGGCACCAGTCCGTTGAAGGTCTTGCACAGGGTGGTCTTGGCAGAGCCGTTGCCCCCGACCACCGCCACGAAGTCCCCTCGCTCGATGGTGAGGTCGACGTTGCGCAGGGTGTCGCGGTCGGTCCCGGGATAGCGGAAGGAGAGGTCCTTGACCACGATCACCGGGTCACCGCTGCCTGTGGACGGAGAGGAGGACGGGAACGGGGAGGAGGTCGGGGGCACGGTCTGCACGGGATGCTCCGGCGGGTCGGTCAGCGCTGCTGACGGGTGTAGGGCGATTCGGCCCGGTCCGCCTCGGCCCGGCCGGAATCGGCCCGGTCCGCCTCGGCCCGTGCGACGTCCTCGCGCACCTCAGCTTCGTGCAGCTCGGTGTCGGCGGCGGTGCGGGAGAGGCGGAACAGGATCAGCGCCACGAGCAGCACCAGCGCGATCGCCACCACCGAGACCACGATGAACCAGCTGCCGAACCGGTCGAGGAAGTCGGGCTCCCATGCGCCGGCGTTGAGGTCGAAGGCCTCCAGGAACGCGAAGCCGAAGGAGGCGATGGCCAGCAGCAGCGCGAAGCCGACGAACAGCGGGGTGCGCGGGGCACGGCCGGGGATCGGCTCACCGGGAACGCGGGGGCGCATGCCCATCAGCGGCTCGATCTTCCCGTGCAGAGCCGGGATCAGCCACAGGGCAGGGATGGCACCCAGCAGGATGCCGCTCATCAGCACGTCCACGCCCAGACCGATGATCTCCAGGGCCAGCACCGACTCAGGCAGACCCTCCACGAACTCGGCGTCCTCCACGCCGATCCACACCTTGGACAGGTCCACCACGGCCGAGAGCACCTTGTCCACCAGCACCACCACCAGCGCACCGATGACGATCTGGACCCGGCTGCGGGGATTGCGGATCAGGGAGCCGGCGATGTAGACCGCGAGGAACATCTGCAGGTAGCCCTCGACCTCGGCAAGGCCGGAGAAGTCACCCATCAGCAGATCCGTGAAGACGATCTCCCCCAGCGGTGCACCCAGCGCCGCCCAGAGCGGGGAGAACAGGGCCGCCATCACCAGGGGAACGAACACCATGTAGGAGACGGAGACGTCGACGGGGCCGATCGAGGGGTCGGGGATGATCTCCAGGATGATGTTCGAGAGCCCGAACAGGCTCATCGACAGCACGAAGATCATCAGCTTCTGGGAAGTGGTCAGGTCCACGCGGCGCAGGCCGTCCACGGTGCCGCGCAGGGTGCCGCGGCGCTGGTCGTCGGTGGTCCGGGGTGAGTTCTGGGTGGTCATGGCGGGGCTCCTTGGGGCAGAAGGGCAAGCAGGTGAGAAGGGCAGGACGTGGGGTCAGGACGTGGGGTCAGTGCGTCGGATCGGTGTGGGGAGTCATGAGGCAGGGGTCAGGCGCGAGGCGAGCAGGTCGATGACGTCGAGCGGTGAGTCGAGCACGTGGTCGGCGTGGCCGGCAGCAAGGGCGGAGTCGAGGGCCTCGTCGGGGTCCTTGCCACCGCGCAGCAGGCACACGGTGCCGATCCCGGCCTCGCGACCGCCGCGGCCGTCGTTGAGGACCTTGTCCCCCACGTAGACGACGTCACCGGGATCGGTCTCCAGCCCGGCGAGAGCCGCCTCGAAGACGGCGGTGCCGGGTTTGCGCACCCCGATCTCGTCGGAGTAGGCGGCCGGGCCGATCAAGTGGCCCACGCCGTAGCGCTCCAGGATCTCCCGCACCCCTCGGCCGGAGATGGTGTTGGACACGATGCCGACCACGACTCCGTGCTCGGCGCACCACCGGATCAGCTCGACCGCCCCGGGGCGCGGGGCGGGCAGGGACTTGGCGCGGTGCAGCGCCAGGGACAGCTGGGGACCCTCGATCCGAAGTGCGGCCCGGAGGGTCTCGGGCAGGTCGCGGCCGACCAGATCGCCCCACAGCTCAGCGGGGTCCACCTCCGCGTGGCGGTGCCCGGCATCGGCCTGGGCGTCGCGCTCCCTCTTGCGGGCCCTGTGCCGCTCCCAGCCCTCGTCCACGGCCTGCTGCGCCTGCTCGATGGTGACAGGGGTCCCGATGCGCTGCGCGAGGTCGACGATCAGCTCGCCCACCTGTCGGTTCCGCTGCGGGTTGGGAGTGGACAGGGTGACCACGCCGCCGTGGTCCAGCAGCAGAGCGGGATGCGCGGGGCCAGCAGCAGTCGGGCGCAGGCCGCGGTCGGTGACACCGAGGCGAGCTGCTGCTGCGGGCTCAGAACCGCGGTCGCCCTCGGCCAGTGCCGTGTGGAGGTGGGCCACCAGGTCTTGAGGCGTCTCCAGGATCAGGTCGGGGGTGTCGGTAACTGCGAACGGAGGGTGGTCGGTGCGACGGTCGCGGGTTATCACCACGGTGCCAACCCCGGCACGGCGGCCGGCGACGACGTCCCGATCGAAGGTGTCGCCCACGTACCAGGCATGCTCGGGCAGGGTCCCGAGTGCCTCGGCGGCTCGGTGGATCATCCCGGGGTGGGGCTTGCGGATGCCCACCTCATCGGAGTACACCTGCACGCCGAAGTACCGGGCCAGGCCGTGCTGTTCGAGGAGCTCCCGGTGCGCGCGACCGGAGTGGGCGTTGGAGACGATGCCCAGGCGGACGTCGTGCTCACGCGCCACGGACAGCAGCTCCGGGATGCCCGGGCGCACATGGTGGTCGGAGACCAGCACCGCCATCGAGGCCAGGATCGCGCTGGCGTCCAGTGCCAGTGCGGCCCGGGCGGCCGCAGGGAGATCGGCCAGCAGGAAGTCCGCGACGATCTCGCGCGGCGTGAGCTCCCGCGGCTCGTGGCGGCGGGAGGCGGCGTTCTTCCACAGCGACAGTGCGGTGCGGCCGGCTCGCAGGGACTCCTCCAGCTGCTCGGCATCGAGACTGATGCCAAGGGCGCGGCTGCGGTCCTCCAGCTCAGCAGCCAGGTCCCGGGCCCAGCTCACGCGGGGCGTGGTGGAGAAGACCACGCCGCCGAAGTCCAGCAGCAGGGCCCGGGGGCGCGGCAGTACGGCAGGGCGGTGCTCGTCGGCGGCAGGGGTGGTGGTCGACAGCGCGGTGCTCACGTCTCTCCGTTCGGGGGGAGGCCCGGTGGTGGGCCGGTGGTTCCCACGCTAGGAGCGACCGGCGGGCCGCCCGTGAACAGTCGGTGAACCCGTCGGCACACCTTCGCCACGGTGCCTGAAACTCTTCAGGTGCGCACGTCATCAGCGCATCGGCGCGGTCGACCCGGGTGATAGACGTGGGACGTGAGATCCTCGCGCCCCACCCTCGCCGCCGTCGCCCGCGAGGCCGGGGTCTCCTCGGCCACCGCCTCGATGGCGCTCAACGACCGCCCCGGGGTGCGGCGGGAGACGCGGCTCGCGGTGCTCGCCGCCGCCCGTCGGCTGGGGTACCGCCGCGCGGGTGCGGCCTCCCCCGGGGGTGGACTGATCGGGGTGCTCCCCACGGACCTCGGCAACCCGTACCACACCGATGTGATCGCGGGGATCGAGGAGCACGCGGAGCGGGAGGGGCTCGGAGTGGTGATCGCGCATGGTCGGCGCGACAGCGCTCACCTGGAGCGGCAGCTGCAGCGACTGCTGGGCCTGGGCGTGGACGGCGTCATCGCGGTGACCACCTGGCTGAGCCCTGCCGCTCTCGAGGCAGCCGCGGCGACACTGCCGGTGGTGGTGATCGGCCGCATGCAGGACGCGGTGCCCGGTACGGACACGGTGCGCAACGACGACGAAGCAGGGGCGGCGCTGGCGGTGCGCCACCTCGTGGAGCGGGGTCATCGGCACCTGGTGCACGTCACCCTGTCCACCCGCCCTGGTCCCGCGTCCCGGCGGGCCGGGTTCCTGGCCGAGGCGGAGCGCCTGGGTCTGCGCGAGCAGGTGCACGTGATCGGTCCGGACTCGCCCCGTGACGGGATGGAGATGGTGCTGCGCGCGCTGCGGCGCGGTGACCAGGACGCTCCCACGGCGGTGTTCGCGGCGAACGACATCGCCGCGGTCTCGGTGCTGCACCGGGCCGCGGACCACCGGGTACAGGTGCCGCAGCAGCTCAGCGTGGTGGGGTACGACAGCTCCACCGTGGCCCTCACCGTGCGGCCGCACCTGACCAGCGTGAACCAGCCACGATCGGAGATGGGCCGGCTCGCGGCGCAGATGCTCCAGGAGAGGTGGCGGGGTCGCGAGCACGACTCCCTCAGCGTCGTGGCACCCGTCCTGCGGGTGCGCGGCTCGACCGGGATCGGGCCCGCCCTGCGGTGAGGGGGCGCCGAATGTGACCTGGGCCGTCCCGGTTAGCGCCAATGGGGAGCGTCGGGTAATCTGTATCTCGCTCTATGAGCGCTGGAGGATTCGCCTAGCGGCCTATGGCGCACGCCTGGAACGCGTGTTGGGTTAACGCCCTCGGGGGTTCAAATCCCCCATCCTCCGCCGTGTCCTGAGTCGCGACATCGTTGACAGATGATGTCGCGACTCAGGCTTTTTTGCGTGGGTTCACAGACGGGCCGGAGTTCGGTCTCCCGGCGGGTGTGCTGTGGGTTCGGGGGAGCTTGGGCTGGTAGTCCCGGGCAGGGTCGATGCGGTACTCACCGGTCAACGATCACCAGCACGATCCCTGCCCAGGGCTGTGTCGTGAACTCACACACCGCACCCTGCGCCGCGTGACCAGCGATGATGGTGTTTTCCGTGCTGGATTAGCTATGCAGGATCACTCGAGCGAGCCAGTGAGCCCCGGCAACCACAGCGACAGCGCGGGCACGTACGCGATGAGGATCAGCAGTGCGATAAGCGCGGCGAAGAACGGCAGCAGGCGCGGCACCACCCGCTCGATGCTCACCCCCGTGATGCCGGTGGCGACGAACAGCACCGACCCGACCGGCGGGGTCATGGTGCCGACGCACATCGCCATGATCAGCACCATGCCGAAGTGGACCGGGTCCATGCCTACGCTCTCTGCGATGGGCAGCATGATCGGGGTGAAGATGAGGATCGCCGGCGTGATGTCCAGGAACGTGCCCACGGCCAGCAGCACAATGAGCATCAGAGCGATTACCACCGGCCCGGAGGACGCGACCGACAGCATGGCGTCGGTGATCGCCCCGGGGATCCCGCTGAACGCCATGATCCAGCTCATCGCGCTGGAGGCGGCCACGAGCAGCATCACCACGCCGGTGGCGCTCACGGTGTCGCGGATGATCCGTGTGATCGTCTCCCGGTTCAGTGCTCGGTAGATCAGGGAGAGCACCAGGCAGTACACGACGGCGACGGCGGCACCCTCCGTAGCGGTGAAGACGCCGGCCACGATGCCGCCGACCACAATGATGATCAGCAGCAGCGAGGGGATGGCGCGCAGCAGCACAATGAGCCCCTGCCGTATGCCGACGCCCTCGCCTCCACGCAGCCCCTGGCGCAGCGCGATCGCTGTCGCCACCGCGATCACCACGAGGCCCATCAGGATGCCGGGAATGTATCCGGCCATGAACAGCGCCGAGACGGACACACCGCCGGCGATCGTGGAGTAGACGATCGCTGCGGTGGTCGGCGGGATGAGCAGCCCGGT
The DNA here is from genome assembly GCF_025144775.1 of Brachybacterium sp. p3-SID957. Lineage (NCBI taxonomy): Bacteria > Bacillati > Actinomycetota > Actinomycetes > Micrococcales > Dermabacteraceae > Brachybacterium > Brachybacterium sp. p3-SID957. The sequence continues at coordinate 7,968 of NZ_JALXKT010000046.1, forward strand.
GGAGGCGGAGGAGATGTTCACCGCGGTCGAGAACGCCGGGTCATACCCTTCCTCGTCCTGCCGACGGTGCAGGGTGCCGCCGATCGCGGCAGCGGAGGCCACCGCGGATCCGGACAGGGCGCCGAACAGCATGTTCGCCACCACGTTGGTGTGCGCGAGGGAGCCGGGCACGCGACCAACGATCACGAGTGCCAGGTCGATCAGGCGTCGCGCGATACCGCCGCTGTTCATGATGTTGCCGGCGAGGATGAACAGGGGGATCGCCAGCAGCGGGAAGCTCTCCACGCCGCCGGTCATCTGCTGCCCGAGGATGAAGGTGGCGTCGCTCCAGCCGAGCACCGCGACGATGGTGACGAAGCTCGAGACGCCGATCGCAATGGAGATCGGGACCGATGCGAACAGCAGCAGGAAGAACAGCCCGAACAGCAGAAGGGCAGCACCAAGGGCGCTCATCGCTTGTCCTCCGTCCGTGTCGAGGGACGGCTGGCATCCGCCGTGGATCGGGTATCGCCTGCGACGGCGGAGGGCTTAGTCGCCTGGGTCGCCTGCGTCGCCGCGGCTGCCTGGCTGCTCGTGCCGTCGGCCGACGGGTCCAGCAGGGCGGTGACCTGAGCAAGAGCAATCATCAGGCCGCTGATCGGGACAATCGCGTAGACGGCGCCACGGGAGATGCCCAGCAGCGCCGACATATCGCCCAGCGAGGACAGCACCAGCATCACACCGCCGATACCGAGCACGAGCACGGCGAACAGCAGCACCAGCACGTCCACGGCGCGGGTCAGTCCGCGCCGGGCGGGGGCCGACAAGCGGTCCGGAAGGATCGACAGCGCCATGTGCCGACGCTCGAGGAATGCGTACGACGCCGCGAGGAAACTTGTCCAGATCAAGGCGTAGCGCACCAGTTCCTCGGTCCAGGCGGTGGGCTGGTTCAACGCGTAGCGCGTGACGATCTGGATCATGACCAGCACGGTCATGAGTACGAGCAGTGTGCCTGCGCTCCACAGCAGGGCCGTGGCGAGGCCGCGGCGGATGGTTGCGATGCCTCTCATACCAGCTCTCCTCAGCCTCGTGCCTTCTCGATGATGTCCAGAACGTCGGCCACCTCGGGGAAGTCCGCGCCGAACTCGTCGACCACCTCGCGGGTTGCCTCCCGGAAGCCCTCCTGATCGATGTCCTCGATGAACTCCACGCCCATCTCGGCCGCTGCGGAATAGGACTCCTCGATGCTGGTGGCCCAGTCCTTCTTGTGGTTCTCGGTGGCGGCTTGCGCGGCCTCCCGCAAGGTGGTGCGGTCCTGTTCATCCAGCCGCTCCCAGGCGGGCGTGCCGATGGTGAGCAGGTCGGGGATGCGCGTGTGCTCGGTGAGGGAGAAGCACTTGGCGACTTCACCGTGCCCGGACTGGTCCAGCGCGGTCTCATTCGATTCGGCGCCGTCGATCAGCCCGGTCTGCAGGGCGGTGTAGATGTCACCGAAGGCCATGACGATCGGGGAAGCGCCCATCGCGGACATCATCCGCACCTGTGTGCGCATGTCCTGGATGCGGATCTTCAACCCGGCGGCATCCTCCGGTGTACGCACCGGAGTGCTGCCGGTGTAAAAGGAGCGGGCGCCGGAGGTGAAATAGGTCAAGCCCAGCAGGCCAGCATCCTCATTCGAGGTGAAGAAGCGCTGCATGGCATCGGAGTCGAGCGCCGCGTAGTAGTGCTCTTCGGAGTCGAACACGTAGGGCAGTCCGAATGCGTGGTAGCCCGGGTTCCAGGCGGCAAGCCCTGGTGAGCCGACGCGGGTCATATCGACGATTCCTTGACGTAGCTGGCCGAGCACCTGGGGTTCGCTCCCCAGCTGTCCGCTGTCGAACATGGAGATCCGCAACCGGCCCTGGCTGCGCTCCTCCACCTCAGTCGCGAAGGCGGCGAGGGCCTTCGACGTCACGTGCTGTGGGTCCAGACTGTTGGCCAGTGACAGCGTGAGCGGTGCGGAGCTGCTGGCGTCCGCACTGGTCATCTGCCGGGAGGGGTCGCCGCAGCTGGCGAGTGCCATCGACCCGAGGCCAACGGCGCCAGCGAGCGCCAGAGCGCGGCGCCGGGTGGGGAGCGCGTGGTTCATCGCAATCTCACATTCCGATCATGTCGAAGGGCTCGACGCTGACCACGATGCGGTGGTCGGCACCGTCGTCCGGCATGCGCACCAGTGCGCGGCCGAGCTCCGGGTCGTAGTGCCAGGCCCGCCGTGCCGCATCGAAGCGCGGGCGATGCAGCTCCTGGTCAATGCGCTCACCGTCGATCTGCACCCAGTACGGGGCACTGGACGGGCAGATCACCTCCCACTGCACGTGGCTGAGCGGGCTGCGGAAAGAGCCTGAGCGTGTCAGTGTGATCTCGATGCGGTCACCGCCATTGACGGTGATGGTGGATTCGCGCAGGTCGCCGCGCTCGTAAGCGCGGGTTGCGCCGTCGTCCTCGTAGAGCACGAACTCGGCGGGGCCGTCGGCAGCGGCCGGGGGTGCGCACAGAATTCGCAGACTCTCGGGTCCCGCGCCGGTCAGACTCATCGGCTGCTCGGCAGCGATCGGCAGGATCGCGCCATCGGGCAGGAACAGCGGGATGGAGGAGAGGTCCACGTCCAGGGTGATCTCCTGCCCGCCCTCGTGCACGCGTCCTGTGTCGAGCTCGTGGAAACGCCGCCCGGCAGGCAGACGCACGGTGCGGGTCCGCGCCCCCTCTTCGAGCACGGTCGCGACCAGCAGGGCGTCGCCGAGCATGAACTCGCTGCTGGTGGTATCCAGTGCCGGGTCCTGCTGGAAAGCGGAGACCATCGGCTCCATCAGCGGCAGACCCTCGACGTACGCGCGGCGCATCAGCGAGTACAGGTAGGGCGTGAGGCGGTAGCGCAGCAGGATCGCCTCGCGCACGAGCGGAGCGACCGACGGATGCATCCACGGCTCAGTGACCGTGTTGTCGCTGTTGACCGAGTGGATGGAAAAGCGCGGCTGGAAGATGCCGTGCTGAACCCAGCGCAGTAGCAGCTCGGGGCCGGGCCGTGGGCCGGCGAAGCCGCCGATGTCGCAGCCGTGATGGGCCACACCGGACAAGCCCATCCCGAGGATCGTGGCGATGTTGTGCTGCAGCGATCGCCAGGAGGTGAAGTTATCGCCCGCCCACGTCTGGGCGTACCGCTGGATGCCGGCGTGCCCGGCACGGCACACCACGAACGGGCGAGCGTCGGGGTCGACGGCGCGGATCGCGTCATGGGTGGTGGCGCACATGAGGTTCGCCATCACGGTGCGCAGTCGGCCGATGGTGGCGCCGTGGCCTTCGAAGTCGACCCGGGCATCCTGATCCACGATCGAGTCGTACTCGCAGTTGTCGTTCCAGACCGAGAGCGTGCCCTTGTCGAGCACGGCCTCCTGCAGCCAGGTCGCCCAAGCCTCGCGGGCGGCTGGGGACGTGAAGTCGACGAACCGGCCGGGTCCGCCCCACCACATGCCACGCTCGGCGTCGGGGGCGACATCGGCGTCGGCTGCATGGTTCGCTGCGTTGTCGATTCCGGAAGAGCCGTCGGGTCCGGCGGAGCCATCTGCCCCAGCCGGGCCGTTAGCCCCGCCTACATCGCCTTGTGCGCCCTCTGCTGTGCGCACGAGGACGCCGGCACTCGCGAACTCGCTCAGGCGCGGGTGCACGTCGAGGATGCCGGGCTTCACATTGGGGGAGACGACGATGCCACGCTCGCGCATTGACGCGAAGAACCCCTCGGGATCGGGAAAGCGGTCATCGTTCCAGGTGAACACACAGCGTTTCGGCCCGTCGGCCGTGTCCTGGGTGGTGTAGCCGGAGGAGAGCTGGAAGCCGTCCACCGGGATGCCTTCGCTGCGCGCGGTGTCGATGAAGTTCAGCAGCGCCTGGTCGCAGTCGCGATCCAGTTCGGCGTAGAACATGGACGAGGCGAGGTAGCCGAGCGCCTGCCGCGGCAGCATGGCGGAGCGGCCGGTGAGCATCGTGATGCGCCGCACGACGTCACGGATCGACGGGCCAGCGATGACGAACAGATCCAGGTCCCCGCCGTCGGCGCGCATGCGGGTACGGCGCGGCCAGTAATTCGAGTGCTCGCGCGCGAGATCCAGATCCAGCGCCCACGTCGTGTGCCAGAACATGCCGCTTGCTCGCCGGGTGGCGCGGTCCAGGCGGATCCCGGCCGGGATGTGTTTGTACAGCGGATCCGAGTTCTCGGGGTCGAAGCCGAGTGCGTCCTTCGGGCTCAGCGTCAGGGCGCGACGGGACTTGTCCAGGCTCCCGGTGCTCTCACCGAAGCCGTAGAACGCGTCGTGCTCGCCGGCCACGGCATAGTGCAGCACGCGCTTGTTGGTGTCCTGTTGCCAGGCGATCCCCGGCACGTCGCGGTGCAGCACCTGGCCGTCCTGATCCGTCACCGTGATCGCGAAGGGGTTGCGGTCCACACGCACGGTGAGTCGGCCGCCGCTGATCAGCACGTGGTCGTCCTCATCCGCGTCGATCGTGAGCGGGAGGGGATCGACGCGAGTGCGCTCCTCGCCAAGCACGGGATCAAGGCGGTCTTCCCAGGCGGTGGTGACCAGGCTGTAGGAGGCTTCCTCGAAGGCTCCGTCGAAGCTGGCACGGATTCTCAGTACTTCGGGCGTGAGCAGCAGCAAACGGATCTCTGGCCCGTTGGTGAGCAGGCGGATCCAGGGGCCGTCTGTGTGGACGGTGTGCAGCGCACGGGCGATGAGCATCGCTCTCCGACTCCTTCGGCGGTCTCGGCACAGGGCAGCGCAGGGAACACAGCAACGGTGTCGAGTCACTGTGACATGCTCCACCGGTTGCCGCGCATTGTCATCGATTGCCGTCCGCAACGAACACGACCCCCGGTTCGTCAACGATGACGCGACTCACCGGTCAACGATCACCAGCACGATCCCTGCCCAGGGCTGTCAACGATGTCGTGAACTCGCACACTCCATCCTCCGCCGAACGAAAGGCCCCTGACCTGCGATGCTGATCGCGAGTCAGGGGTCTTTCGCATGCGCCGAGCGGCAGCGTTCCGCCACCTGCCCGAACACCGTCCCCCGAGCCCGGGCACCCCGATATCCTTCGTGTGAGGCAGCGCATGGGAGGGGGACGTGATGTCGGCACCAGATTCAGGGGGCTACGGCCAGACGCCACCGCCGAAGAAGCCCTGGGCCCTGATCACGGTGGCCTCGGGCTGCATCCTCACGCTGCTGCTCGGGATCGGCGGCGGGATCACCTACCTCGCGCTGTCCGGCCGCGGCGAGCAGACGGCAGAACCCACCACCACGCCGGAGCCCGAGACCACCACGCCGTCGCCGACCACCGAGACCCCCACCACGGAGAGCCCCACGGCGGAGGCCCCGACCTACAGGATCATCTCCCCGATCGACGAGGTCGAGGGCAGCGCCGATGACGTCTGGGCGATCCTGGCTGCCTCCCCGCTCACCGAGGGCACGATGGAGGCGACCGGCACCTGCGAGCTGCCGGCGACACCGGTGGATCACGACGCCGAGCAGCTGCAGACCCTCCTCGACGCCGCCGGCGCCTGCCTGAACCGGGTATGGGCGACCGCGAGCTCGGACCGGAACCTGCCCTGGATCCCGCCGAGGATCCACGTGTACACCTGGCCGGACATCCCTCAGTCCCCGTGCGAGCCGGACACCTTCGAGCAGACCTCACCGCGTCAGTGCAATCTCGACGGGGTCCTCTACTGGCCGCTGGGCGCCGGGTACGGGGCACAGCAGGAGGATCCGGCGAAGGTCCCCACCATGTACCTGTGGGACCTGTCGCTCAACTACCTCAACGGCGTCACCTGGAACACGGGGATGTGGCCGTACTACCGAGCGCTCGACGCGAAGCTCGAGGACGATCCGGACCGGCAGGCCGAGGCGAATCGGCGCTACTGGCTGCAGCACCTGTGCCTGGCGAGCGCGGTGAGCATGCGCGTGCCCGAGGCCTCGCAGCCCTCCCAGCAGGTGCGGGACACCCTCACCAGCGTGGAGCACTGGACCCCGGCTGACGCCTCCGCCTCCACCATCGCGCCGGAGTCCCGCGCGCACTGGGTTAGGCAGGGATTCGAGGCCGGGGGCGATCTCACCCGCTGCAACACCTGGCTGGTGCCGGCGGAGCAGGTCGCGTGAGCCGCGGACACGGCCTGGACGGCCCCGGCGCGGGGGTCGACGAGGAGGACACCGTGCTGCGCCCGGCTCTGCCGCCGCAGGAGGACCACTCCTCGTGGGCGCCGCCGCCGGGACCTGGACCCGAGCTCCCGGAGTCCACCCTGGCGCCGTCCGAGGACTTCATCGCCAGCGTTCCCAGCCCGGCCCCGCAGGCACCCGCCGCCGGCTCCGATGATGACTTCATCGATTCTGCACCGCCGCCCTCCGGGGGAGGCCCAGACCCCGCGTCGCCTCCGTGGGGGACGTACCTGCACAGCAGTCTCACCACCGCGGAGCCCCCTGGCCCGCCGGCACCGGCATCGCCTCCTCCAGCCGCATCCTCAGCGCCCGCGGCACCGCCTGCTCCCGCGGCACCGCCTGCTCCCGCGGCACCGCCTGCTCCCGCGGCATCGCCGGCGGTGCCGAGCTCCGGCGGCTCACCGGCCCTCGCCGAGCGCGAGTACCGGCCCGCCGACGCCGCTCCGATCCAGCGGTTCGACCAGCGGCCGCGCTTCCAGTTCCCAGTGGACCCCGACCCCGTGGCGAGTCCCTCGTCGGCCGCTGCTGCGGGCTCTGGGAGTGCTGCGGGGGCAGCGGGCCTGCCACCGGGGGTCGATGCGACGGCCCCACGGCAGCGCAGGCTGCTGGTGCCCGCCATCGCCCTGGGGTGTGCGGTACTGCTCCTGCTGGGCATCGGCACCGGGGTGGGCCTGCTATGGCTGGACCAGCCCGGGACTCCCGCCGCCTCGGAGCCGCCCGCCGCGAGCTCCGAGGAGGACCCGGCGGATCCCGCTCAGTGGCGCCCCTTGGAGGAGGGCGAGCAGCCCGAGGGGACCCCCGAGGAGCTGCTGCAGGTGATGGCCACCAACCCGCTCACTGCGGCCACGCTCTCGGTTCCGGCCGGCTGCAGCCTGCCGGCCTCGGAGGGCAAGGTCCCCGACGAGGAGCTGCAGGCCTACCTGGAGGCCGGCGCCTCGTGCCTGGCGACCACCTGGGGGCAGGCGCTGCGGGAGCAGGGAGTCGAGTTCACCGCCCCCGAGGTGGTGGTCCACCCCGCCGCGGAGCCGCCCGCCGCATCCAGTTGCGCACCGGAGACCTTCACCGGCACCGCTCCGCGCGCGTGCATCGGCGACAACACCCTGTACTGGCCCGCCGAATGGGACCCCGGCTTCTCCACCACCTCAGCGGTGGAGTCCCCGCAGCTGTACATGTGGCACCTGTCCTACTCCTATGCGGGGTTCCCCGTCGCCGCGACATCCCTGCACAGCTACTACGGAGCACTGCTGGACGGGCTGGAGGGCGATGCCGCGGGCTCCGAGGAGATGCGGCGCCGGTACGCCCTGCAGCAGTCCTGCTTCGGCTCGGCGGCCGCCTTCCAGCAGCCCACCGGCCCCCGGCCCACCGAGAGGGTCGAGGAGTTCGTGACCTCTACGGAGGCGCAGGCCGATCCGGCGAGCCCCGCCGAGCCGTCGGCCGAGTCCCGGGCGGCGTGGGTGAACGCGGGGCGGGATGCCAACGGTGATCTCTCGCAGTGCATCACGTGGGAGGCGCCGGCCGACCAGGTCGACTGAGTGCGACGTCACCGATGCCACAGGCCTTCCGCCTTGCGTCCTCTCCAGTAATAGTTTAGTTTTGAACTATTGCCACAGGGGTGCACTGCGCCGCCCGGGTCCCATCACTTCGTCAGGAGCGCGACATGCAGTTCGGGGTCTTCTCCATCGCCGACATCACGCCCGACGTGGCCACCGGCAAGGTCCCCACCGAGAACGAGCGGCTGAGGTCCATCGTGGAGCAGGCCAGGCTCGCCGAGCAGGTGGGCCTGGACGTGTTCGCGATCGGCGAGCACCACAACCCGCCGTTCGTGACCTCCTCCCCCACCACCACGCTGGCCTACATCGGCGCGCAGACCGAGAGCATCATTCTCTCCACCGCCACCACCCTGATCACCACCAACGACCCGGTGAAGATCGCCGAGGACTACGCGATGCTGCAGCACCTCACCGGCGGCCGCGTGGACCTGGTGATGGGCCGCGGAAACACCGGCCCGGTGTACCCCTGGTTCGGCCAGGACATCCGCAAGGGCATCGAGCTCGCGATCGAGAACTACGACCTGCTGCGCCGCCTGTGGAGCGAGGACGTCGTGGACTGGGAGGGCCAGTTCCGCACCCCGCTGCAGCAGTTCACCTCGACCCCGCGCCCGCTGGACGGCGTCGCGCCCTTCGTGTGGCACGGCTCGATCCGCTCCCCCCAGATCGCCGAGCAGGCCGCGTACTACGGCGACGGCTTCCTGCACAACAACATCTTCTGGCCCATGAGCCACACCAAGCAGATGGTGCAGCTGTACCGCGAGCGCTACGAGCACTACGGCCACGGCACCGCCACGCAGGCCATCGTGGGCCTGGGCGGGCAGGCGTTCATGCGCAAGAACAGCCAGGACGCCTGGAACGAGTTCCGCCCCTACTTCGACGCGGCCCCCGTGTACGGCGGCGGCCCCTCGATGGAGGACTTCACCCGCATGACCCCGCTGACCGTCGGCTCCCCGGAGCAGGTGGTGGAGCGCTACCTGACCATGGCCGACCATGTGGGCGACTACCAGCGCCAGATGTTCCTGATGGACCACGCGGGCCTGCCCGCCAAGACCGTCCTGGAGCAGATCGAGCTGCTGGGCACCGAGGTGGTGCCGGTGCTGCGCAAGGAGCTGGACGCCCGCCGCCCGGTCGATGTGCCCGATGCCCCCACCCACCAGACCCTGGTGGCGGCCGCCGAGGCAGAGCGCGGCGCCTTCGACGACGCCTACAGGTTCGAGACCGGGGACAACTGGACCGGGCTGCGCGCCGAGGACTCCCGCAGCGAGAACCGCCCGGCCTGACACCACGACGACACCCCGCCACCCGCTACCCCGAAGGGAGCACTCCCATGACCGAACCGATCCGCATCGTGGCGCTGGCCGCAGGACTCTCCACCCCCAGCTCCACCCGCATGCTCGCCGACCAGCTCTCCCGCGCCGCCCGCCTCGAGCTGGAGCGCACGGGCGCGGTGGTGGACGTGCAGACCGTGGAGCTGCGCGAACTGGCGCACGACATCACCGACGCCATGCTCACCCGCTTCACCGGCGAGCGCCTGGGCGTGGTGGTGGAGTCCATCCGCACGGCCGACGCGGTGATCGCGGTGACCCCCGTGTTCAACGTGGGCCCCTCGGGGCTGTTCAAGTCCTTCTTCGACGCGATGGACATCGAGATCTGGAAGGACAAGCCGGTGCTGCTGGGGGCCACGGCGGGCACGCCCCGCCACTCGCTGGCGATCGACTACGCGATCCGCCCGATGTTCGCGTACCTCAAGTCGCAGATCGTGCCCACCTCCGTGTTCGCGGCATCGGCAGACTTCGGTGCGGACACCGAGGGGCAGGCCGACGCGCTGCCGCTGTCCTCCCGGATCCGCCGTGCGGCCGCGGAGCTGGCGATGATGCTGCGCACCACCGGTGCCGCCGCCGAGGCCGAGGCTCAGTCAGGCGGCGACACCGCAACCACGGCCGACGGCTCGCCCGCCGAGTCCGGGACCGCCAGCAGCAAGCTGGACGCCGAGTTCGCGAACTTCGTGCCGATGGGCCAGCTGCTGGGTCGAGACTGACGGACGGGCCGTCTCCTCGGCCGGGGGCGCGGAGGCGAGCGGTGCCGCACTGGCGGCGGACTGCATGGCCTCCGCGGGGGAACGCTCGACGGCACCGGGCTGGGGCTGGGGGCCGAGGGGTTCGCGCTGATGGCCGAGACCACCTTCTGCGGGGGGTCTCACGGTGGGAAGCACCCCACGCGCGGTTCGTGGCGGGACTCACGCCGCCCAGCTCTTGAAAAAACTGCCGGCACGGCGTATACGCACCGGCGTATCCTGGACAGATGCAGGGAAGCGATGGCCAGGCCTTCTCGCCCTCTGTCCCCGCCACGGCGTCGAAGCGAGCACCTGATGACTGGACTTCTGGACCCGGCCTCTCCGCTGGGCATGCCACCCCCTGCACTCCAGGCGGGCGATGTCGAATCGGCGGTGCACGCGTCACTGTCCGAACCACGTCTGCAAGGTGCCCTCCTGGTCGGGCCACCCGGGATCGGGAAGACCCGCACCATCGAGGACGCCCTCGAGCGCTACATCGGGACGTTCCACATCGAACGCCTGCTGTGCACCCCCCACCTGGCGCAGCAGCCCTACGGCAGCCTGCTGCTCCTGGCGACCGATGCCGACGGCCCGCTGCCTCCCGATCCCCTCGAGGCCTACGGGGTCATCAGCAGGGCTCTGCGGGAGCGCGCCGGGGACAGGCCGGTGCTGCTGGTCGTCGACAACTGCGACCGCATCGACGAGCTCTCCGCCTCCCTGGTCACCCAGCTCGTCCGCGAGCGCGCCATCTCCCTGCTCGCCGCCACCGACACCCTGACCCCACCGGCGGATCTCTTCACCGCACTGTGGTGCGAGAACAGGATCCGTCGCATCGACCTCAGCGGGATGGACCGCGACTCCAGCCGGAGGCTGCTCGAGCGCACCCTCGGCGCCCCGGTCTCCCCCCGCAGCGTCGACATGCTCGCGACCGCCACGGGAGGCAACCCCCAGCTGCTGATCGAAATGGTACGGCATCAGCGGCGCCAGGACACGCTGCAGCTGCATGAGGGGACCTGGATCCTCGTGGCCCCTCTCGACTACACCGGCATCCAGCACATCCACGACACTCGCCTGGCCCGACTGAGCCCGATCGCCCGCGACCTGGTCCTGATGATCGCCATGGTGGAGGCCGTTCCCCTGTCCGCACTGCTGAGGATCGCCGAGGCGGATGTCCTCAGCTCCCTGCTCGCCACGGGCCTGCTGCACGCCACCGCCGGGCCCCCCAGCACCGTCCGTCTGGCCGAGCGGGTGCTCTCGGAGATGCTGGCCCACAGCATCCCCCCTGCTCGTCGACTCCGGCTGTGGGAGACCCTGCAGGGCGCCGTGGACATCCGCACCCTGCCCCCCGTGACCCGCTTCGGCTTCGCCCGCTGCGCGGTGCGGTGCCACACGCACCCCGATCCGTGGCTGGTCGCGACCGGGGCCTCCCACGCCTTCGAGCGCGGCGACGCCCATCAGGTGCTCGAGCTCGCCGCCCACGCGGACTGCTCCGATCCCCGACTGAAGCTCCAGGTCGCGCGCAGCCTGCGGATGCTGGGTCGCTTCGATGAGCTCGAGGACGTGCTGCGGCACCTGGACGAGCACCCGGACCCGGAGATCGCCGAGGGCGCCCACCGGGTGCGCCTGAGCCTGACGGACCCGTTCACGGATCTCCCGGGCCCGTCGCGCGGGCTGCCGGAGGGCGCGTCCCCCCGGCTGAGGATCGCACACGCCCACCGCCATCAGCGCGGCGGTCGCTTCGACGAGGTGATCGCGATCTGCGAGACCATGCGCCATGACCTGACCGTCCCGCCAGCGACCCGCGCCATGGCCGCGGCGCGCCAGGGCGAGGCCCTCATCACCAAGGGGGCCGTGGCCGAGGGCCTGGGACACGCCACGCGGGCCCTGCAGATGCTCGAGCTGAGCAGCCCCTCGGTGGTGGATCGGCTGATCGTGCACCACTGCCTGTACCGCTCCTTCCTGCTCGCCGGGGCTCCCCAGCAGACGCAGCGGGTCATCGACTCCATGCGGTCCCTCGGGGCCACGGACAGCGGCGCCCAGGTGATCTCCGGCATCGAGGCACGGCGTCGTGGCCGCATCCCCGACGCCCTGACGGTGCTCAGCGCCTGCGCCGGGGAGCTAGAGCGAGCCGATCCCCTGGGACTGCAGGGGGTCACCGACGCGGCACGGCGCCTGGCGCACCAGTTCCTGCGAACCGAGTCCCCGCTGCCGGTGGCCCGTCCCGTCCACCCGGCGTCTCCGAGGGACTGGCTGATCGAGCGCAGCAGCGTGCCCGACCTGCTGGAGGCCACCAGCATGGCCGAGGCGATGGGGGACGTGATGCTCGCCCATGACACGGCCGGGCGCGCCCTGGTCCTCGCCCGCGAGGGCGGTGAGCGCGCTCAGATCCGCACGGCGCGCGCCCGTGCTGCTCGTGCGTACCGCCTGATGAGGCAGGCGCGGGGTCACCAGCGGCCGGCGGCCCCAATGAGCACCTTCGCCGAGGCCGCGGCGACCGGGGCCACCAGCCAGCAGCTGGGCGCCCGCATCTCACCTGCCGTGCATCGCCGGGCCTACCGGGCCCACCTGCGGCGCGGCTCCACGGGCCCGTGACGGGGTCAGGTCGCCCGCACGATCATGGGCCCGGCCGCAGGTGCCTGCCACGCCGGGCCGTGGTGGGCGGGGCTGCGGCGGGCACGGTCGCGGCGGGCGCAGCACTGCTGGCCGTCCCGATGAGGGGCCGTGGCCGTCGGGGCGGGTACCTGGTCCCCGCGCCCGGCGCGAACCCGGATCTGCGGGACTTCGAGCGGGACCTGCGGGCGGTGCGGGAGGGCGGCGGGGGCTGGGTGCGCCTCGCGGTGCGCGCCTACGACGTGGTCGAGGACTGGGACCGGGACGGAGCCATCGCCTTCGACGAGCAGGCACTGGACACCGTGGACCGGGCGCTGGACCTCGCCCGCGCTGCCGATCTGCGCGTGTACCTGGTGACGGCGGACTCGGTCCCGGAGGACGTGCTGCAGTCCTCGGGGCGCACGTTCCTGGCCACGATGACCGAGTACTGGAGGGTGCTGGCCGAGCGGCTCGGTGATCGGGTGGAGGTGTGGCAGGTGTTCAACGAGGCCGACGGGATGCACATCCGCACCGGGCAGAGCCTCGGGCAGATCCCGCCCACCTCGTACCTCAAGGAGCTCGCCTCGGTGCTGACCCGGGCGCGGCGCACCATCCGCTCGGCTGCGCCGGGGGTGGGGGTGACCACCACAGCGGGCGGCTACCCCGTGGACGATGCGATGGAGCAGCGGTGGGCGCGGTTCTTCGGGGTGGTCGGTCCGCGGCTCGACGTGGTGGGGGTGGATCTGTACCCGCAGACGGACCAGGCGCGGATCGATGCGCTCGGCGAGCACCTGGAGCGCTTGCAGCGGCTGGTGCACAAGCCCGTGGTGGTGGCCGAGCTGGGACTGCAGACCTGCGCGGGGTGCTTCAGCGAGGCCGAGCAGGGGGTCGCCCTGTCCTCGGCACTGGCCGCGCTGCGCGAGGCCCCGGTGCGAGAGGTGATGCTGTACGAGCTGCGCGATAGCGACCAGGACCAGTTCGGGGTGCTGCACGCGGACTGGAGCCCGAAGTCCGGGGCTGGGCGGATCAGCGAGGCGCTGCGCAGGCTCTGAGGATGCTCCCCCGCCACTGCTCCCGCAGCGCCGTCGGCCCCCGCCGTATCGGCCGCCTCCCACACGGGGCGCAGCTCCTTCCCGTCGATGACCGGCCCGCCCGGGAGTGCGGCTCCGGCGGCGGCAACGAACGTCGGCAGCAGATCCAGGGCGGAGACCAGGGCCTGGGAGCGCGTGTCGGCCGGCACGGTGCCGGGCCAGGAGACCACCAACGGCACCCTCACCCCGCCCTCGAACAAGCTGTACTTGGTGCCGTGCAGGGGTGTGTTGTCACCGTAGTTGCAGGTGGAGCCGCCGTTGTCGGTCAGGTACACCACCAGGGTGTGCTCACGCCGGCCGGTGGCCTGCCCGTACTCCTCGACCGCGGCACGGGTGTGGGTGAAGTAGTGCAGGCGCCCCATGGCCAGACCCACCAGCCCATACAGGGAGCTCTCGAAGCCGTGGCACTCGGGGCAGGCCCTATCCCCGGGGCGCTCCGTCCCGTAGTGCACCTTGCCGAAGTAGCCGGTGCGGTCCCCGGTTTCCTGGAGGATCTCCGGCATCACTGGGCGGCCTGCGGGCGGGAACGCGGAGGTGTCGAACCAGCGGGCTCCCCAGCGCTGCTGGTGCGCCGCGGCGATCAGGCCTGCGCGGGAGGGTGAGTAGATCGGGGCGGAGACGTACCCGTTGTCGAACACGGTGCCGGAGTCGGCCAGGCGGTCCAGGTTGGGGGTGCGGGCATCAGGGCTGCCGCGCAGCGAGAGATCGCCGTAGCCGTGGTCGTCCGAGACGACCAGCAGGATGTTCGGGCGGGCCGGGCGGCCACTCATGGGGGCGGGGCCGGTCATAGGGACGGGGCCGCTCATGTCCCGAGTCTGAGTAGGGCGAGCACTAGTCGGTGTGCCATAACCTGGAGGCCGATCCGTACCAGCTGGACCCCGTGGAGGATGCGGAGCTGGACGTGCAGCTGGCCCGCCAAACGCGCCGGGTGCTGCTGGCCATCGGCGCGCCGTGGCCGGCGAGGGAGCAGTACATCACCTCCCATCCCGCGGCCTGAGCTGGCCACCGATCCGAGAGGACCCGCCATTGATCCGTCCCGGCATCTGCTCCGTCACCTTCCGCGCACTGGACTCGGCAGCGCTGGTGGAGGTGAGCGCGCAGGCCGGCCTCGAGTGCATCGAGTGGTCCGGGGACGCGCACGTGCGCCCCAGCGACCTGGATGAGGCGCACAGCGTCCGCGCGCTCACGCAGCGGGCGGGCCTCGACGTCGCCTCCTACGGCTCCTACCTGCGCTTCGACGGCACCGACGAGGACGGCGCCAATGCCGCGGTGATCGAGACCGCGCTCGCGATGGGCGCCCCGCGGGTGCGGGTGTGGGCCGGCAGCCGCGACTCGGCCGACGTCGACGCCGAGGAGCGCGCGTTGATCGTCGACCGCATCCGGGCGTTCGTGGACCGGGCGGCGGCCACGGGGCTGGAGGTGGGTCTGGAGTTCCACGGTCGCACCCTCACCGATGAGGTCTCCTCCACCGAGCGCCTGCTCACAGAGGTGGACCGGGAGGCCCTGCGCACCTACTGGCAGCCGCACCAGGGGATGGAGCAGGCCCAGGCGGTGTTGGCCCTGCGTCGGGTGCTGCCGCGGGTCTCCACGATCCACGTGTTCTCCTGGTGGCCGATGGCGGAGAGGCTCCCACTCGGCGAGCGCGCCGACCTGTGGCGCGAGGTGTTCACGATGCTGGCCGCGGAAGGAACGGACCGTGACGCCCTGCTGGAGTTCGTGCCGGGCGATGACCCGCGGGTCCTCGCGCGGGAGACCGCGACGCTGCGCGAGCTGATCACGGCGGGGGCCCGGGCCGCACGCGGCGGGGATCCCCGATGAGGGCGCTGGCCGCGATGCCCGCGGCGCTGGTGGCGCAGATCTTCACCCCGCAGCAGCAGGAGCTCCTGGGGGCCCTGGTCGACATCGACCTCTCCCGCCCCGTGCCGGATCTGGCAGCCGCGGCCGACGCCGAGCTGCGCGACGTGGAGGTCCTGCTCACCGGCTGGGGCTCGCCGATGGTGGATGCGGCGGCGCTCGCGCGGATGCCGCGCTTGCGGGCCGTCGTTCACACGGCCGGCACGGTGCGGTTCGTGGTCTCCGACGCGGTCTGGGAGCAGGGCGACGTAGTCGTCACTTCCGCGACGGAAGCCAATGCCGTGCCGGTCGCCGAGTACACCCTGGCCCAGATTCTGCTGGCCGGGAAGCGGACCCTGCAGCAAGAGGCCGCCTACCGACGCCAGCGGCAGCGGGCAGGCACCGCGGCGGCCGCGCACGCGGTGCGCAGGAGCATGCCTCGCGTGGGCGCCTTCGGCGCGGTGGTGGGCCTGATCGGGGCCTCCCGCATCGGCTGTCTGGTGGCCGAGCACCTGCAGCGCTTCGACCTCGAGGTGCTGATCAGCGACCCCTACGTGGATGCACAGCAGATCGAGCAGCTGGGCGCGACGAAGGTGGAGCTGCCCGAGCTGTTCTCCCGCAGTGACGTGGTGAGCCTGCACGCCCCGGACGTGCCCTCCACCCGCGGCATGGTCAGCGCCGAGCTCCTGGCGCTGATGCAGAACGGTACGACCTTCATCAACACCGCGCGGCCGGCCCTGGTGGATGAGGACGCCCTACGCGCCGAGTGCGTCAGCGGCCGGATCGCCGCAGTACTGGACGTGCACGAGGACCTCTCCCCCGACGACGCGCTGTGGGAGGCGCCCACGGTGTCGATCACCCCTCACATCGCCGGCTCCCAGGGCAATGAGCTGCACCGCATGGGCGAGGCCGCCCTGGAGGAGGTGCGGCGACTGTCCGCAGGTGAGCCCCCGCGGTGGCCGGTGGATCGAGCGGCTCGGGGGACGTCGGCATGACCCGCGCAGTGCGGCTGAACGACGTCGCAGCAGACGCTGGCGTCGCTGGCTACCACATTGAGCATCCTCAATGGCTCGGCCCGGGTCCCCGCGGGAAAACTGTCGTCCGGGAGGTCCGCGGCTCGGCCACTCGGCTCCGTTACGCTACCAACGCGCAGGTCCAGGCGCTCGCAAGCAGCGTTTCGGGCTGATCAGCCTGGCGGCCCACGACATTGCTGATCCGTTCATCGCGTCCTTTGCGTCAGCCGTGCAGCAGTAGGCCTTCAGTTCGGCCACCCGGTAGCTGTTCACCCACACCGAGCAAACAGCAGAGCTGGAGCAGCTCACGATCCGCTCTTTCAGTCAGCAGATCGTCAGGAACCTCCTGGTGGGCTCTCACCGCTACGGCGATCGCTTG
>NZ_JALXKT010000047.1:0-24572 GCF_025144775.1 Brachybacterium sp. p3-SID957
TACGCCACCGTCAAGGCGCTCCAGGAGTACCTCAACGCCCACTGACCGCGCGCGTCGAGTTCGGTGCGGTTGAGTGCGGTGCGGGGCATCAGCGCCGGCCGAGCTCCAGCAGGTGGTCGATGACGGGCAGCAGTTCGTCCACGGCCACCTGTGCCACCTGCGTGGACAGGGACCCCCCGGTCAGGGCGGCGTCGAAGTAGAGACCGTCGCCGATCAGCAGGATCGCGTGGGCGATCGCCGGCGAGCCGACCTCCTCGCGGATCTGCGCCAGCCACTCGTCCCGGGCGCTCGCCATCGCGGCCCGCGCCCCTGGATGGGACTCCTGGGCCAGGTGCGCCACGGCCACCAGGGCACGGTCCAACGCCGAATCGGTCCACACCGAGGTGCGCACGTAGTGGCGGGAGGGGCCGTCCTCGGCGGCGCGCATCTCCTCCAGGTCCTGGACCATCAGGGCGTCCAGGCGCTCGATGAGGCCCTCGGCCAGCGCTTCCTTCGACTTGAAGTGGTAGAGCAGCCCGCCCTTGGACACCCCTGCTCGGGCCGCGACCGCCTCCAGGGTGGTGGCACGCTGCCCATCCTCCAGGAGCATGGCCTGGTAGGCGTCGAGCACGGCATCACGGGCGGACATGCCTCAACCGTACTGGCAGCGACGGTGCGTAAGGACGCTGGGGCAGGTGGTGTGGAGCGCTCTGCCATGCCGGTCACAGCGCGGCTCCACCCGATTGACTGTACCGTCTGGACGGTTTAGTTTCGGCGGTGTCCGTGGAGGCCGCGTACGAGGATCCGTCTCCGAGCAGGTCCTGACGGCCGGCACCTGTTGGCCCGCGCCCGTCAGCCGACTCTCGTCGGCCCCCACCACCGACCCCACCACGACCCCGGAGGTTCCTGTGCTGCCCGCCCCCGCCCGCACCGCCACCACGCGCCACGACAGGCCGGGCGCGCGCTGGTGGGCGCTCGCAGTGCTGATGCTGCCGGTGCTGCTGGTGACGGTGGACAACACCGTGCTGTCCTTCGCCCTGCCCGCGATCTCCGAGGCCCTGGCCCCTACCGGGCAGCAGCTGCTGTGGATCGTGGACGTGTACCCGCTGGTCCTCGCCGGGCTGCTGGTGCCCATGGGCAGCCTCGGGGACCGCATCGGCCGCCGCCGCCTGCTGCTGCTCGGCGGCACCGGCTTCACCGTGATCTCGGCGCTGGCCGCGTTCTGCCCGGACGCCACCACCCTCATCGCCGCCCGCGCCCTGATGGGCTTCTTCGGCGCGATGCTGATGCCCGCCACCCTCTCCCTGATCCGCAACATCTTCACCGACGCCACCGAGCGCCGCACCGCGATCGCCATCTGGGCGGCCGGTTTCTCCGGGGGAGCGGCACTGGGGCCGATCGTGGGCGGCTTCCTGCTGGGGCACTTCGCCTGGGGCTCGGTGTTCCTGCTGGCAGTGCCGGTGATGCTGCCCCTGCTGATCCTGGGGCCGCTCCTGATCCCCGAGTCCAAGGACCCCACCCCCGGGCCCGTGGATCCACTGAGCGTACTGCTGGTGCTGGCGACCATGACCCCGCTGGTGTACGCGATCAAGACCTTCGCCACCACCGGAATGGGCGTGCTGCCCGTGGCGGCGGCCGCAGTGGCGATCCTGGCGGGCATCGCCTTCGTGCGTCGTCAGCTGCGCCGAGGGGAGCCGATGCTGGACGTCACCCTGTTCACGCGTCCCGTGTTCACCGGCGCCGTCACCGCGAACCTGCTGAGCGTGTTCTCCATGGTGGGATTCCTCTACTTCATCTCCCAGCACCTGCAGCTGGTCAGCGGCCGCAGCCCGATGGAGGCCGGCATGGTGCTGCTGCCCGGACTGCTGGTCACGATCGTCGCGGGCCTGGCGGTGGTGCGCCTGGTGCGGCACGTCTCGCCCGCCGCTATCGTCACCGTCGGCCTGCTGCTGAACGGCGTGGCCTTCACGATCGCCGCAGTGACCGGGTCCTGGGGCTCGGATCTCATGCTGCTGATCGCCTTCGCCCTGCTGGGCGCCGGAGTGGGTGGCGCCGAGACCATCAGCAACGACCTGATCCTCTCGGCCGTCCCCGCCGAGAAGGCCGGGGCCGCCTCCGCGATCTCCGAGACCGCCTACGAGACCGGTGCCGTCCTCGGCACCGCCGTGCTGGGCAGCCTGCTCAACTACGCCTACCGCAGCCACGTCCAGCTGCCCGCCGAGCTGACGGCGTCCCAGCAGGCTGCCGCGTCGGAGACCTTGGGTGGGGCCACTGCGGTGGCCGAGCAGCTGCCGGCATCGGTGGCCGGGCCGATGCTCGACTCCGCGCGCCACGCCTTCGACTCCGGTGTGGTGATCACCAGCGGCATCGGCGCTGCACTGATGGTGCTGGCCGCGGTGATCGCCCATCGCACCCTGCGCGCCACGAACTGACGCCGCGATCTGGGCGCGCGTCGGACCATGCGCGCCACGGCCCGCGAACGAGCCTCGTCCCCGCGGCTGGACAGGGCCCTGTGCGTGACGAACGCATGAACGCATGCGTCGGCCACGGCCCCGCACATGACTCACAGGTTCACAGGCGCTCATGTTTCTTCCGAGCAGCGGCTGAGCGGTCCTAGCTTCCTGAGCATGCCACCTACGAAGCTCGTCACACCCCCTGCCACCGCGCCTCCCGTCACCGCACCCTCTGCCCCCGCACCCTCTGCCCCCGCGGCTGCCACCGGCACATCAGCCGTCGCCCTGCTCGACGCGCCCCCGCGGCGACGGCCCGCCCTGAGCTACGAACTGTTCCCCGCCCGCAGCGGAGCCTCGTTCGAGCGCCTCCAGCAGACCGTCGCGCAGCTGGAGCAGACCGCCCCCGACTACGTCTCGGTCACCTCCCGCACCGGCTACCAGAACTTCGCCCGGGTGCTCGAACTGACCGACCACGTGCTGGAGGAGACCCGCCTGCGTCCCCTCGTCCACCTCACCAGCGTGGGCGCCCGCCGCCAGCACCTGGTGGCAGGCATCGAGGCCCTGCTGGACCGCGGCGTGCGCGGCATCCTCGCCCTGCGTGGCGACGTCCCCGAGGATCACGTGCCAGAGGAGGACGAGTTCCCCTTCGCCCGCTACCTCGTCGAGCTGATCCGCGAGGTGGAGCGCGACCGCAGCGCCCTGCTGGCCGGCGGACGCATCGCCGTGGGAGTGGCCGCCTACCCGGTGCGCCATCCCGAGTCCCCCACCCGTCAGCACGACATCGAGGTGCTGGTCTCCAAGGCCCGCTCCGGTGCCGACTTCGCGATCACCCAGGTGTTCTTCGACCCCGCCGCCTACTGCGACCTGGTGGCCCGGGCCCGCCGCGCCGGCGTCGACATCCCGCTGGTGCCCGGTTTCGTCCCCGCCACCGACCCCGCACGCCTGCAGCGCCTCGCGGAGCTCTCCGGCGTGCACGCCCCCCGCGAGCTGCTGCACGCCCTGGAGACCGCCCGTGACGAGACCGACCGCCGCCGCATCGGCACCCGCTTCACCGTCGACCTGATCCGCGGGGTGCTCGACGCCGGGGCGCCCGGCCTGCATCTGTACACCTTCAACCGTCACGCCGAAGCACTCGACGTGCTCGAGGCCCTCGACCTGGGCCAGTGGACCACCACCGACACACGCCACACAGGAGACCCCCAATGACCACCACGCCGCCGCCCACTGCTGCCCCGCTGCCCGCCGCCACCATCGTCGGCTACCCCCGGATCGGCCCTGACCGCGAGCTGAAGAAGGCCGAGGAGGCCTACTGGGCCGGCCGCATCGACCGCACCGAGCTCGACCGCCGCACCGCGGCCCTGCGCACCGCCACCCGCGAGCGCCTCACGGAACTGGGCCTGGACGCCCCCGCCGCGATCCCGGAGACCTTCTCGCTGTACGACCAGGTGCTCGACGCCGCTGTCACCATCGGCGCGGTCCCCGGGCGCTTCGCCGATGTGCTCGATGCCGACGGACGGATCGGCGCCGACGGATACTTCACCCTGGCCCGCGGCGACGCCCAGCGGCCTCCTCTGGAGATGACCAAGTGGTTCGACACCAACTACCACTACCTGGTGCCCGAGATCGGTCCTGACACCGACCTGCACCTGGCCTCCACCCAGGTCATCGACCTGTTCACCGAGGCGCTCGCCGCCGGCACCACCACCCGCCCGGTGCTGGTGGGCCCCCTCACCCTGCTGCTGCTGGCCAAGGCCGAGGACGGCGCCCCCGAGGGCTTCACGCCCCTGGATCGCCTGGACGACGCCGTCGCGGTGTACGCCGAGGTGCTCGAGCGTCTGGCCGATGCCGGCGCGCCCTGGGTGCAGGTGGATGAGCCCATCCTGGCCACCGACATCGACCTCGTCGCCGGCCCGTCGGCCGCGCGCGACGAGGGAGCAGGCAGTGATGCGGCCCAGAGCGACGGGGGAGCGAGCAGTGCGGCGGCCCGAAGCGACGGGGGAGCGGGGGACGTCGACGACGTGATCGCCCGGGCGCTGCAGCGCTCCGTCGGCCGCCTCACCTCCCTCGCCCAGCGCCCGCAGATCCTGGTGACCACCCCCTACGGCGGCATCGGCGATCACCTGCCCGCCCTCCTGTCCACCGGCGCCGAAGCCGTGCACCTCGACCTCACTCGCGGTGACCTGCCCACCGCCGAGCAGCTGACCGGCATCGGAGAGACCGCCCTGGTGGCGGGCCTGGTGGAGGGTCGCACCGTGTGGCGCACCGAGCTGCCCACGGCCGCCGCCCGACTGGACGCGCTGCGCGACCTGGTGCGCACCGCCGGAGGGGACGAGCGCACCGTCTCCGTGGCCACCAGCGTGTCCCTCCAGCACGTTCCGCACAGCCTGGACCGCGAGAACGCGCTGGATGCCGCGCTGCGCGCCACGCTCGCCTTTGCCGACGAGAAGGTGGCCGAGGTTGTGCTCCTGGCATCCGGGGACGTGGTCCCCGGCGACGTCGACGGTCCTCGCTCGGTACCGCGCGACTTCGCGGGCGTGCACGATGAGTCAGTGCGGGAGCGGGTGGCGGCACTGGGCCCCGACGCGTCCACGCGCTCGCCCTTCAGTGCCCGAAGGGCGGCGCAGGAGCAGGCCCTGGACCTGCCGGTGCTCCCCACCACCACCATCGGCTCCTTCCCGCAGACGGCCGAGGTGCGCCGCGCTCGCGCCGACCACCGCGCCGGTCGCCTGGATGCGAGCGGCTACCGCCAGGCGATGCGGGAGGAGATCGCCCGGGTGATCGCCCTGCAGGAGGAGCTGGGGCTGGACGTGCTGGTGCACGGCGAGGCCGAGCGCAACGACATGGTCCAGTACTTCGCCGAGCACCTGGACGGCTTCGTGGTCACCGAGCACGGCTGGGTGCAGTCCTACGGCTCCCGCTGCACACGCCCCTCCATCCTGTTCGGGGACGTCTCCCGGCCCGAGCCGATCACCGTGGAGTGGTCCGCCTACGCCCAGTCGCTCACCAGCAAGCCCGTCAAGGGCATGCTCACCGGTCCCGTGACCATCCTGGCCTGGTCCTTCGTGCGTGATGACCAGCCGCTGGCGCAGACCGCCACCCAGGTGGCCCTGGCCCTGCGCGAGGAGATCGCGGACCTCGAACCCGCCGGCATCGGCATCGTCCAGGTGGACGAGCCCGCCCTGCGCGAACTGCTGCCCCTGCGCCGCGCCGACCAGGACGCCTACCTGCGCTGGTCTGTCGAGTCCTTCCGCATCGCCACCGCCGGGGCGGCCGACGGCACGCAGATCCACACTCACCTGTGCTACAGCGAGTTCAACGAGGTCATCGACGCGATCGACGGTCTCGACGCCGACGTGACCAGCATCGAGTCGGCCCGCTCCCGCGGCGAGGTGGTGGACGCGATCGACCCCGAACGCTTCGAGCGCGGCATCGGTCCGGGCGTGTGGGACATCCACTCCCCGCGGGTCCCCTCCACCGAGGAGATCGTCGAGCTGCTCCAGCATGCCCAGGAGGCCATCGGTCCGCGCGCCCTGTGGGCCAACCCCGACTGCGGCCTGAAGACCCGCGGCTACCGCGAGACGGAGGCCAGCCTGCGCAACCTGGTGGAGGCCACGCGACAGGTGAGGGCGCAGGTCGCGGCGCTGGCGTGATGTCGGGTGGGCGCCCGGTTCTGGAACGGCGCGGGGTGTCCCGCGCCGCGGGCGCCCACCCCGCCCTGGCGGCCGGATAGGCTCACTTGCAGGGGGTGCACGGGCCGCGCCCACGATCACCAGGCGTGAGAGGTGCACCCATGTCGGATCCGAACCAGTCGGGCTACATCCACGATTCTTCCGCCGGCTCCGCCTCCGGGAGCCCCGACCCTTACTCTGGTTCCGCCTCCGGGAGCCCTGACCCTTACTCTGGTTCCGCCTCCGGGAGCCCCGCGGCGACCGGCGCCACCGCAGGTGCGGGCACGATGTCCGCGGCGCAGGCCGGGAGCGCGCTGCGCCGGATCGGCATCGGCAACCCCCTGCCCACCTTCGTCGTTGGAGCTCTGGCCTACATCGCCGCCCTCGGCGCCGCACTGGTGGTGCTGGCCTCGCTGTTCCTGGCTGCCCTCACCGGCGGGCCCAACGACATCCCGAGCGGCGGCACCGATCCGCTCGGTGCTCCGTCAGGTCCCGGCGGTGGCTCGGGTGCCTCCCCGGGGGACGGATGGCGGGTGATCGTGGGCCTGCTGGGCATTCCGTTCCAGCTGGTGGCCCTGGGCACCTTCGGCTCCTATGGCATGGAGCTCGACCTGGGCTTCCTCGGGAGCGCGGAGGCCGGATGGCGGGGGATGCCGCTGCTGATCACGGTGGCGCTGACGGCGACGGCCTTCCTCGGCGCCCGGTTCGTCCAGCGCCGCGGGGGCAGCGGCCGCTGGAGCTCCAACGGTCCGCTCGGTGCCCTGCTGTGGTCGGGGGTCTCCGGCTTCGCGCTGGCGGTGTTCGCACTGCTGGTCACCCGTGTCACGGCCTTCGCCTTCGTCGACGACTCGGTGGGGATGTCGATGTCCATGCACGCGGCCGGGGCGGACATGTTCATAGGCACCTGGTTGCTGAGTGGGCTGGCGCTGTTCCTGGGCCACCTGGCCGGCAGCATCAAGCCGTCCTGGTGGCCGCTGGTCGCGGATCTCGCGGCTGGACCCCGCCTGGCACTGGTGCACGCCCTGACCTTCGCGATCCCCGTCGGTGTGGTGGCGGCGGCGGTGAGCGCGATCCGGATGGTCGTCGACGGGGAGGGCAGCACCGCGCTCACCCTGTTCCTGCTGCTGCCGGTCTGGGGGCTCACCGGTCTGGGTGTGCTCGTCGGCCTGGGGATGCTGCTCGTCCCGGTGCACGTGACCACGCGGGGAGACCTGGGTGACTTCGGCAGCGGGCGGGTCGACGGGTTCCTGTGGTTCTTCGACCTGCCCTGGTACGTGTGGATTCCGATGGTGCTGTTCGCTGTGCTGGTGCTGCTGGCGATCCCCCTGCTGTGGAACCGCGATCGGGTGATCGACAAGGACGACGTCCTGGGTGTGATCGCCTCCTGGATCGCCCTGCCCGTCGCCTACTTCGTGTGCTCGCTGGTGCTGCTGGCGCTGGTGTGGACCAGTGTGCGGGTGGAGATGGGAATGCTGGGCGATGGTGCATTCGCGCTGGCCCTGGGTGCGTGGATGCCGCTGGTGGCCTTCGTGATCGGCGCGATCGTGGAGCTGCTGGCCCGCTTCGTGGCCCCGCTGGTGGACCGCTTCGTGCCCGGGGTGCTGTTGGGTTGGTTCCGTCGGTCTGAGCGGCTCCGAGGGGCCGAGACCGCTGCAAGTAACACTCCGTAACAGCATGTAGCGCATCGGGTGGGTACGCTGGTCGCGACGACTGAACGCCCCGCCGCAGGAGGCCCGATGGACCGCAACCCGTTCACCCCCGGCTTCGGGCTCACGCCGCCGGTGCTGGCCATGCAGGGCACCCCGGTGGAGGACTTTACCGAGGCCCTGGAGGGCACCCGCCCGGCCGGCCACCGCTCCGTGCTGATCTCCGGTGCCCGCGGTGTGGGCAAGACGGTGCTGCTGTCCCAGTTCCACGACGTCGCCGAGGAAGTGGGCTGGGAGGTCATCGTGCTGCACACCTCCTCGGACTCCCTGGCCGAGGAGCTGCGCGGCCGCGCCGTGCACGTGCTGCGGGACCTGGATCCCCAGGCGAACAGCTCCCGCCTCACCTCCGCGAGCATCACCGCGATGGGCGCGGGGGCGAGCGTGGGCCGGGAGGTCAGCGGCCGGTACGACGAGGAGGAGGTGCCGCTGGCGGTGCTGCTGGACCGCCTGGCGTCCCTGGCCTCGCTGCGCGGCGGCGGGCTGCTGGTGCTGCTGGACGAGGTGCAGTCGGCTGATCCGGAGCAGGTCCACGTGATCACCCAGCACATGCAGGACCTGGGGCAGCGCGGCCATGCGGCCGGCTTCGTGGCCGCCGGGGTGCGGGCGGGCGTGGACGAACTGCTCGCCAATCCCAAGACCACGTTCCTGCGCCGCGCCCATCAAGTGGAGATCGGCAGCGTGGACGTGGGTACGGCCGCGCAGGTCATCATGACCACGGTCGCCGACACCGACAAGCACATCACCCCCGAGGCGGCCGTGCGCGCCGGCGAGATCTCCCAGGGCTACCCGTACCTGATCCAGGTGGTCGGTGCCGAGGCCTGGCAGCGCAGCGGCACCGAGGAGACGATCGAGGTGGAGGACGTGGAGGGTGCGCGCGAGTACGCGATCGATGCCATGGTGCACAACGTGCACGGCCCCGCTCTGCGCGACATCACCGGCCGCAAGAACGACTACCTGATGGCCATGCTCGAGGACGACGGCCCCTCCGCGGTGGGCGACATCGCCCGGCGCATGGGCATCGACCTGAACAACCAGAACGTGTACCGGGCACGCCTGATCGCCGACGAGATGATCCGTCCCGCCGGCCGCGGCCTGGTGGAGCTGGCCATGCCGTACCTGCGCGAGGCGCTGCTGCGCCGGCAGGAGGGCGGACGCTCCGCCCTGGCGCACGGCCCGGCGAGGGTCGCCAGGCCGGTCAGGCGTCGGCCTCCGCGGGGTTCCGGCGGACGAACAGGCTGATCACCACGGTCACCACACCCAGCCCGGCCGAGATCAGGAACGCCAGGGAGGTGCCCTGGGCGATGCCGTCGATCGGGGCGCCGCCCTGCGCGGTGACCCCGGCCGCGACCCCGGCCGCGACCCGGCTCATCGGGGCCACCATCACGGCGGCACCCGTGGCCCCGGCCACCTGCTGCACGGTGCCAACGAACGATCGCCGAGCCGTGACCGTACAGGGGCGCGGGCAGTGCCCCGAGAGCCGTGGGGTGGTGAACAGCGGCGTGAACACCAGCGCCAGGCCGGCCGACATGGTGACCCGCTGGGGACTCCGTGACCCGCTGAGGACTCCGTGACCCGCTTGGGGCACTGAGAGTGGAGCGCATCTGAGAACCAATTGTGGTTCTGAGGTGCGCCCCGCTCTCAGTCCCCGAGCACGCACCTGGAGCGGGTTCCGGCTCGCCGGCGTGCACGGGCGGGGGTCCCCGTGGGACGAGGTGTGGGCTGAGCCGACAGGCGAGTGGCGGTCCCGAGCGGTGGCGGTCCCGAGGGGTGGCGGTTCCGAGCGGTGGCGGTTCGGAGCGGTGGCGGTCCCGAGCGGTGGCGGGGCGTGGCTGTGGATCGGTTCAGTGCCGGCGCAGTCGAGCGGGCAGTTCCCGCAGTCGCTCGATGGGGAGGAACGCCGCCCAGCAGATCGCAGTGGGCAGGAAGTGGATTCCCAGGGCGATGAAGGTGGTCAGATGGAACCCCACGAACACCGCCACCGCGAGGTAGAGCGCCTTGCCGCGCAGGAACAGGACCACGGGGGAGAGGGTCTCCATCACCACCGCCGCCCACTGGGCGGGCACGAAGATCCACGGCGTCTCCAGCGTCCACTGCACGAAGATCGAGCCGCGCCGCACCACCGCCCACGCCAGGATCGCGCTGTTCGCCCAGGCGATCGGAGAGCCGGAGTAGATCCACTTGACCAGCACCGACAGGAAGTAGGTGGCGACCACCGCCAACTGGATGCACCGCAGCGCCCATCCCGCGGCTTCGCTGGGGGTGTCGTCGTGCCAGCCGCGTGAGGGCACCGTGGGCAGCACCCACACCGCCACCATCAGCGCCAGATGATCGTGCGACACGTACCCGTACCCCTGGCTGTACAGCATCCAGATCCCGAAGGCGATGCCCGCCACCGTGCCGGCGATCCGTGGGAACCGGCCCAGCATCGCCATCAGGCACGCCACCACGATCACCACCAGCAGTGCGTACGCGAGCCCGGTTGTCACCGGAGGCAGGTGCAGCAGGCGGGCCAGCAGCAGCGGCCGGTAGTAGTGCGCGTTGCCGGCGTGGGAGGGCACGTCGTTCGCGATCAGGAGCACGTCCACGATCACGAAGGCGTAGACGATCGTGCGCAGTGCCGTGATGCGGGAGGCGGGCAGCGCCGGGATCAGCAGGCCAAGGAGCGTCGACGCGCCGGTCGGTGTGCGTTCCGAGGTGGCCCGACCGGTCTGGTCGGCACTCGAGGCCGCGGGTGTCGTCATTCGCTCGCCCTCCAGCGCACCACTTCGACGAACTCCGGCTCCCCGCGCGGCGCGCCGTCCTTCAGGTGGGTGATGCGCTGGCACAGGATCAGCTCCGTCAGCGGCGGCTCGTCGGGATGGCGGCGGTCGTACTCCGCCGCCAGAGGGGCGAGGCGATCCGGGTCCGCCACGATCTCGCGCTGGTGGTTCTCCACGTCGCCGCGCTGGATTCCCACGGACCGGTTGCCGAAGGGGATGTCGAAGGGCTCACCGCCCTCGCGCACGCCCTGCAGGCACGTGTTGACCACCTGCCCGTTCGGATCGGTGCCCTTGGAGTACTGGTCCAGCGAGCCGAAGGGGAAGAAGTCATTGGTGCGCAGGAACTGGCCCGCCAGCAGCACCGCCATCAGGGCCAGCATCAGCACGATCCTCCAGGCACGCGACACGGTGGGGAGGGTACGGGGGAGGGGACGGTGGGCGCGGGGAGGGGCGCTGCGCTCACTCATTGCGCGAGCATAGCGCGGCCCCGTCGACCCGCGGCGAGCACGCTCATGCCCCCAGGCGCATCCAGGCATCGCCCCGCACACGCACCCCCAGAGAGACCGCGCGGGCGATCATGAACACCAGCGTGCAGGAGATCCACACCCCGGTCAGCGCCCACATCCCCGGCAGGTCCGTCCACGCCACCCAGGCCGCCCCCGGCAGGGTCGCGATCATGGTGAGCACACCCACCCGGGCCAGGTACGGCGCATCGCCGGCACCCATCAGCACCCCATCCAGCACGAACACGTAGCCCGCGATGGGCTGGGCGATGATCAGCACCCACAGGGCCGCTCGCAGGTTCTCCTGCACCGCCACGTCCGGTGTGAACAACGCCGGGGCCGTGTACGAGACCACCAGCAGCAGCACCGCTGTCACCAGACCGCCGCCCACGCCCCAGCTGACCAGGCGCGAGGTCACCGCTCGCACGGTCGCGGTGTCCGACGCACCCAGGTACCGGCCAACCAGGGCCTGACCGGCGATCGCCAGTGCATCCAGGGCCAGGGCGAACAGGTTGAACAGGGTGAGCGCGAGCTGGTGGGCGGCCAGCTGCACCGCCCCCAGGTCGGTGGCAACGAAGGTGGAGACCAGCAGCACCACGCGCAGGGTCAGGGTGCGCACGAACATCGGCACCGAGTCACGGCCCGCAGAGGCCACCTGCTTCAGCTGCGGCCGCAGGCTCACGCCATTGCGCCTCGCCCCCCGGGCCACCACGGTGAGCAGGGCGGTCGCCATCCCCCACTCGGCGATGATGGTGCCGATGGCGGACCCGGCGATGCCCAGGTCCAGGCCGAAGATGAGGATCCAGTTCAGCGGCACGTTCACGGTGGCGCCGATGCCCGCCACCACCAGCGGAATGGTGGCCTTCTGCAGCCCCCGCACCAGGCCGGTGGCGGCCTGCACCGCGAGCATGGCCGGCAGGCCGAAGGCGCTGATGTGCAGGTAGGTGCCGGCCTCGGCGAGCACCTCGTCCGTCGGCCCGAACAGGGCCAGCAGCGGATCTCCCGCGGCGAGCAGCAGCAGGCAGCTGAGGGCGCCGATCGCGAGTGCCAGCCAGCAGGCGTCGATCCCGCGGGCGATGGCCTCGGCGCGCCTGCCCGCGCCGAAGGCCCGGGAGACGGCGGCCGTGGTGGAGTAGGCGAGGAACACCGACAGCGCCACCACGGTGGTCACCACCACCGAGGCCAGGCCCAGCCCCGCCAGGGACACGGTCCCCACCCGGGCCACGAACGCGGAGTCCACCATCACGAACAGCGGCTGGGCCACCAGGGCGCCGAGGCTGGGGACTGCCAGGCGCAGGATGTCGCGGTCCACGCGACGGCGAGCCTCCCCGGGGTTCTGCTGGAAGGGATCGGCCATGCCTGCGAGTTTCTCACGTCGTCGGTTCATGCCAAGAGCACCGGTGGGCATCTCGTGGGGGCCGATGATGGAAGAGATGATGGCAGAACAGTGATCGATTCCCCACCTTCGTCGGATCCGATTCGAAGGTTGCCGTGAAAGAGTGCGAGCGGGACAGTGCGCCCCGTGCTCCGTGAGGTGCCCGGGACGTATGCACGGCCGGTGCCGGCCCGTCCCGGCCTCACGTCTGCGCGCTCCAGGAGCACCCTATGCACCGTCTTGCCACTCTCAGCCTGAACAACCGGGCGTTCATCGCACTGGTGTGCGTGGTCGTCGCCATCGTCGGCGCCATGAGCATGACACTGCTGCGCCAGGAGCTGATCCCCTCGGTGTCCCTGCCGCAGATCCAGGTGATCACCACTTCCCCGGGCGCCTCCAGCGAGCAGGTCAAGGACCGCATCAGCGACCCGATCGAGAACGGCGTGCGCGGCCTGGAGAACGTGGAGGCCACCAGTTCCACCTCGCAGTCCAGCCTGTCCATGGTCACCGTGGAGCTCACCTACGGCACCGACATGGCCCGTGCCTCCAACCAGGTCGAGGCAGCCGTCTCCCGCATCGAGGACCAGCTGCCCGAGGGTGCCGAGCCCGAGGTCATCTCCGGCGGCACCGGTGACATCCCCGCCGCCGTGCTGTCGATCTCCTCGGACCTGGACCCCTCCACCCTCGCCGACCGCCTGAACTCCTCGGTGGTGCCCGAGCTGGAGCGCATCGACGGGGTCTCCGGCGTGATCGTCGTCGGCGCCCCGCCGCAGATCGTGAAGATCACCCCCGATGAGCAGGCCCTGGCCGAGCGGGGCCTCAGCACCGGCTCCATCACCGAGGCGCTGGACGCCAACGGCCTGTCCATCCCCGGCGGCACCGTCACCGACGGTGACACCTCCCTGGACGTCACCATCGGCCAGCCCATGGAGTCCGTCGAGGACCTGGAGACGATGGTGCTCCTGCCGCCCGAGGGCTCCGACGTGGATCCCGCGCAGGCACCCACCACCCTCGCGGACGTGGCCACCGTGGAGCAGACCCAGCAGGAGGCCACCAGCATCTCCCGCACCAACGGCCGCGAGTCGCTGGTGATGGTGGTCAACACCACCGTGGACGGCAACGTGGTCGACGTGTCCGAGGAGGTCAGCGCGGAACTGGCCGACCTGCTTCCCGCCGTGGGCGGCGGCGCCGAGAGCCAGGTCGTCTTCGACCAGGCCCCCTTCATCCAGGAGTCCATCACCGCGCTCGCCGAGGAGGGCCTGCTGGGCCTGCTGTTCGCCGTCGCCGTGATCCTGCTGTTCCTGCGCGCGATCCGACCCACCGCGGTCACCGCGATCTCCATCCCGATGTCGCTGCTGATGGCCTTCGTGGGGATGCTGCTGGCCGACTACACGCTGAACATGCTCACTCTGGCGGCGCTGACCATCTCCATCGGTCGCGTGGTGGACGACTCGATCGTGGTGATCGAGAACATCACCCGCCACCTCACCTACGGCAAGACCAGGATGCGGGCCATCGTGGACGCGGTGCGCGAGGTGGCCGGCGCGATCACCTCCTCCACCCTGGCCACGGTGATCGTGTTCCTGCCGATCGCCGTGATCTCCGGCTGGGCCGGCGAGCTGCTGCGGCCGTTCTCCCTGACCGTCGCTATCGCGATGCTGTCCTCCCTGGTGGTGTCGCTGACGATCGTGCCGGTGCTGGCCTACTGGTTCCTGCGCGCACCCAAGAGCGCCCGGGACATCGACCCCGACGACGCCCACGCCGTGGCCGAGGTGCGCGAGGCCGCCGAGGCCAAGGAGGAGCGCGGCTGGCTGCACCGCCTGTACAGCCCCACCCTGGCGTGGGCGCTGCGGCACCGCTTCCTGGCACTGCTGCTCTCGGTGGCGATCCTGGGCGGCACCGTGGCCCTGTACCCGCTGCTGAAGATCAACATCCTGGGCGACACCGGCCAGAACCTCGCCGCCTACACCCAGACCCTGCCGGCCGGCACCACCCTGGAGGAGTCCAGCGCGAAGGCCGTGGACGCCGAGGAGGCGCTGGCCGAGTTGGACGGCGTCGACGTCGTCCAGACCACCATCGGCGGCTCCCAGTTCGGCTTCGGCGGCGCCACCAACGAGATCACCTACCAGGTCACCACCGATCCCGACGCCGACCAGGAGGCCCTGCGCGAACAGATGCTCACCACGCTGCAGGACCTCCCGGAGGCCGGGGAGATCGAGGACTCCTTCGACGCCGGCGCCATCGGCTCCTCCACCGTGGACATCCTGGTCACCGGCCCCACCCCCGAGGACCGAGAGACCGCCGTCGAGGCGCTCATCGCCGAGCTGGACCCGCTGCCGGACAGCGTCGAGGAGGTCAGCAGCGACCTGGAGGGCGAGCAGCCCACCGCCGTGATCACGGTGGACCGTGAGGCCGCCGCCCAGCGCGGCCTCACCGAGGAGGCCGTGGTGGGCCTGGTGGCCCAGCAGCTGTTCCCGGCCGCCATCGGCCAGGTCACCATCGGCGACGCCGAGCTGGACATCTTCGTCGAGCAGGGCGAGGGCATCGAGACCCTCGACGAGCTCGAGTCCATGCAGATCGCCGGCTTCCCGGTGACCGACGTGGCCACCATCGAGGAGACCCTGGAACGGCCCATGATCCGCTCCCAGAACTCCCTGGAGACGGTCACCGTGTCCCTCACCCCGGCCTCCACCGACGACGTGGGCGCCACCGCCCAGGCCGCCCAGCAGGCGATCGACGCGGTGGACGTGCCCGACGGCGTGCAGGCCACTACCGGCGGCGCCGCCGAGGACCTGCAGACCATCTTCGGCCAGCTGGTGCTGGCCCTGGTGGTCGCGATCCTGCTCACCTACGTGCTGCTGGTGTGGATCTTCAAGTCCCTGATCCAGCCCCTGATCCTGCTGGTGTCCATCCCCTTCGCGGCCACCGGCTCGCTGGGCCTGCTGGTGCTCACCGGGGTTCCCCTGGGCCTGCCTTCCATGATCGGCATGCTGATGCTGGTGGGCATCGTGGTCACCAACGCGATCGTGCTCATCGACCTGGTCAACCAGTACCGGCGTGAGGGGATGGCGTTGGACGAGGGCCTGATGACCGGCGCTCACAAGCGTCTGCGGCCGATCCTGATGACCTCTGCGGCGACGATCTTCGCGCTGGTGCCGATGGCGCTGGGCATCACCGGCAGTGCCGGGTTCATCGCCCAGCCGCTGGCAGTGGTGGTGATCGGCGGCCTGGTCACCTCCACCCTGCTCACCCTGATCATCGTGCCGGTGCTGTACCGGATCGCGGAGGGCCCGGGGGAGAAGCGCCGCCTGCGCGAACAGGCCCTGGATGAGGAGCGCCGCATCGAGCGGGAGCGCCGGGAGGTCGAGCGGGGACGGGGTGCCGCTGAACGGGCGCAGGGAGCCTCTGGGGCCGGCGGCATGGGCCGCGTGGGCACTGCGACCACCGAGGCCGACAGTGCTCCTGCCGGGTCGGGCTCGAGCGTCGCCGCCCCGGCCGTCGCCGCCCCGTCCGGCGATGCCTCGGCTGTCGCTGCCTCGGGCCGTGCCGGTGCCGCCGGAGTCGCGCCCGGCACGGTGGAGCGCGGGCACACCGCCACGCAGCGCCGTTCCCTGAAGGAGCGCGGCGGGCTGGTGGGAATCCTGAAGGGCCGCCTGCGCAGGGACTGAGGAGTCGGCGGCGGCATACCATGCCGTCATGCCCGCCATGCGCCCCCGCCGCAGCATCCTGCGCACCGCCGCAGGTGGCTGGACGGTGCGCACGCGTGTGCTGTCGGCACTGCTGGCCTTCATGGCGGGTGGCCTGGCGATCACCGGCATGCTCACCTATGCAGCCCAGTTCCGGTCCCTCGAGGAGCGGGTCACCAGCGAGCTGTGGCAGGAGCGCGAGGAACTCAACGAGATCGCCCAGTCCCGGGACGGGAACGGTGAGCTGGTGCACGACTCCGTCCTGGAGCTGCTGCGCACCGCCACCGAGTCGGCCGTGCCCTCGAACAACGAGTCCGTGCTGGCCCTGGTGGACGGGCAGCCGCGGTTCAAGCCTCGCACGCAGGACTTCGAGCTGGTGGACTCGCCGCAGGCGATGGCGGAGATCCTTGCGGCACACGAGGCGGGAAGCACCGTGACGGTCCACACGGAGATCAACGGCTCGCAGGTGCGGGCGCTGGTCACCTCGGTGCAGGTGCCGGGGGACGAGTCCGAGGGGATCTTCGTGGTGGCCAGCGACATCGGGGTGCAGAAGCGTGCCCTGTGGCGCTCCGTCACCACGTTCAGCCTGCTCTCGCTGCTCGCGGTGACGGCGGCCGGCTGGGTGGGCTACCTGGTGATCGGGCGACTGCTGCAGCCGCTGGAGGCACTGCGGGAGGCCACGGAGGAGGTCACCGTGGAGGATCTCGAGCACCGGGTTCCCGTCCCCGAGGGCCGGGACGACATCGCCGCCCTGGCCACGAACTTCAACCGCATGCTGGAGCGCATCCAGTCGGGCTTCGCCGAGCAGCGTCGCTTCATGAGCGACGTGGGCCACGAGCTGCGCACCCCGCTGACCATCGTGCGCGGCACCCTGGAGATGACCGACCCCGACGACGGGGCCGACGTGCGCGAGTCCCACGAGATCGCCCTGGATGAGCTGGACCGCATGGGTCGTGTGGTGGGGGACCTCTCCGAGCTGGCGGCCTCGACCCGACCCGACTACGTGCGGCTTCGCCCCCTGGACATGGCCGAGTTCGCCCGCTCCGCCTTCGCCCGCATCGAGCGGATCGCCGAGCGGGAGTGGGTGCTCGAGCAGGTGGCCGACGTGGTGGCCGACGCCGACGAGCAGCGCCTCACCCAGGCCGTGGTGCAGCTGGCCGCCAACGCCGTGCGCTACAGCGAGGAGGGCACCCGCATCGTCCTCTCCGTGGCCCGGGTGCTGGGCGTGAACGGGTACGAGATGCACGTGAGCCTGCGCGACCAGGGGGTGGGCATCGCCCCGGAGGACCAGGTGCGCATCTTCGAGCGCTTCGCCCGGGTGGATCATTCGCGTGAGAGCGGCTCCGGGCTGGGACTGCCGATCGTGCTGGCCATCGCCGAAGGACACGGCGGCACGGTGCGCCTGGCCTCCAGGCCCGGGTACGGCTCCACCTTCTCGATCGTCTTCCCGCAGTTCGTCGACGGCGACGGTGCAGGGCATGGCTCCGAGCGCGACGGCAGCGAGACGATCGCCACCGCTCCCGACCAGGACGAAACTCCCGGCGCCGCAGGCCGCGGCACCGACACTGGTGACCACCACCCCTCACGACCCGAACGGAGCATCACTGCATGAGGATCCTGATCGCGGAGGACGAGCACCGCATCGCCCGCTTCGTCGAGAAGGGCCTGAAGGCCAACGGCTACGCCTGCACCGTGGTGGAGGACGGCATCAGTGCCCTGGACCTGGGTTCCAGCGGCGACTTCGACCTGATGATCCTGGACGTGGGCCTGCCCCGCATGGATGGCTTCCAGGTGCTGAAGGCCCTGCGCGGCATGGACGTGGACATCCCGATCCTCATGGTGACCGCCCGCAGCGGCGTGGAGGACACCGTGCAGGGCCTCGAGGGGGGCGCCAACGACTACATCGCCAAGCCGTTCCGCTTCGAGGAGCTGCTGGCGAGGGTGAAGCTGCGGGCGCGTGAGGCGACAGCGGGGGCCGGTGCCGCCGGCAGCGATGTGCTGACCCTGGGTGATCTGAGGCTCGATCTGCGCACCCGCCTGGCCACGTTCCAGGATCAGGAGCAGCAGCGGGAGCGCAGCGTGGAGCTGTCCTCGCGGGAGTTCACCATGGCGCGCGTGTTCCTGGAGAACCCCGGGCAGGTGCTCACCCGCGACCTGCTGCTGTCCAAAGTGTGGGGCTACGACTACGAGGGTGCCTCGAACGTGGTGGACGTCTATGTGGGGTATCTGCGCGGCAAGCTGGGTGCCGCTCGGTTCGTGACGGTGCGCGGCGCGGGGTACAAGATCGTCGATCCCACCACGGAGTGACCGCCCGTTCATGAGAGACCTCTCATGAACGGTTCACGGCGTTCTCATCGCCGGCGGCGAGGATCCCCGCATGAAGACTCTTCGGACAGCTGCTGTACTCGTGGCGGTGGGTCTTGCCGCCGTGGGCCTGGCCGTGCTGCCCGCAGTCGATGAGGCCCCCACCTCGATGCCCGGCATCGTGGTGGGGGAGGATCGCGCCGCGGAGGGGGCCGAGGTCGATGGCGGCGCCGTCGTCGGCGCGGGCGCTGCCGAGGACCCCGCGGGCGAGGGCGCCGCAGAGGGCCCCGGTGGCGATGCTGAGGACGACGGCATTCTGGCCGGCCAGGTGCTGCCCGGTGACGTTCCCGAGAGCGGGGACGGGACCGCGGTGGTCCTGCCCAGGCCGCGCGCCACCGAGCAGCCCGTGCAGGGCGTCCACTCCGATACCGGCGTGGGACCGATGAAGGCGTCCCCCTCCCCGGAGCCGCCTCCGCCCCCCGCCCCGACGCCGGCGCCGGCCCCGAAGCCCCGCCCGGCGGAGAGCTCCGGGTCCAGCAGCTCCGGGTCCAGCAGCTCCGGATCCGGGGACTCCAGCAGCTCGGGCAGCAGCGGTTCCAGCAGCTCGGGCGGCTCCAAGAGTACGGGCGGCTCCAAGAGCACGGGCGGCTCCACCCGGCCCCCCGCACCCTCTGGCCTGTGCGAATGGGACGACGGGGAGTGGGAGTGCGATGAGCCCGACGACGATGACGACGATGACGAGGACGACGACGACTGAGTCGGGGACGACTGAGTCGACGACGGCTGATATGTAGGCGTTCCTCTCCCGTGCCAGCGCCAAGCGTGGACGAGGGGGAATGGCCCGTTTTGACCGTCCGTTCGACGCGGGCGGGAATCTCCGGGACCCCGTGGGCCGATGGTCGACTGATTGGTAGGTTCAGGGCGTGAGCGCTCTGGGTCCCGACAGCCTCCCCGCCCCCGGTGACGTCGCGGGCTCCCTGACGCCGCCGCAGCTCGACGATCTGAGGGTCGCCCTGCGCCCGCCGGAGCTACCGGCTCCCACCCCGCACGACGCGCTCAGCGCTGCCCATCGCGTCATGGACCTGCTGCATGCCGAGCAGTACCGCGACGCCGTGCGCGTGGCCGAGGTGCACCTCGAGCGCACTCGTGAGCAGACCGGTCCCACGGCTCCCCAGGATCGGCTCGAACTGCTGCGCGCCAGACTGGTGGCCACCGTGATGATCGGCGGCGCTGAGGCGTGCGAGCAGGCCGCCGCGGATCTGGTGGGCCACCTGCGCCGCACCGGCCACCGCGCCCAGGCTGCCGCCACGGCGACGGTGCTGCTGGAGCACGTGCCCCACTGGCGGGGGGAGGTGCGCAGCGCTGCCGCGCCCTCGGCGGTCCCCGTCTCCGAGCAGCCCACCTCCGCGCCGGGGCGCCGACGCGGCAGTCGCACCGCGGTGAGCCCCGAGCTGCTGGCAGTGGTGCGCGGTCTGCAGTCGCCCCTCCTGCGCGGCCGGGTGGACCGGGCCGGGGGTGCGCTGGAGCCCTCGCAGCGCTGGGGCGGCAACGACCCGCGCATCGAGGTGCGCCTGCTGGGGGCGGCCCTGCAGTCCCTTCCCGCAGTGCGCGAGGAGCTGCTGGGCGACCCCCGGCCCCTGCTCACGATCCGCCTGGCACAGGCCTACGAAGGGATCGGGGACCTCGCCACCGCCACCTCGCTGGCCCTGGACGTGCTCGAGAGGATGGAGCAGCTCGAGGTCGCCGGCGAGGCGGTCCCGGACCCCCAGCGTGCCCGCACCTCCGCCCACGCCCTGCTGGCGCGCACCCTGGGACAGACCCATCCGGTGCTGGCCGCGCATCACGCGGTCGACGCCCTGCTCAGCCTGCGCACCGTGGACGACCCGCCGCTGCGGATCGGCCTGATCACCGACCTGCTGAACGCACTGATGGCTGCCGGGCTGACCGCTCATGCCTCCTTCACCGCGGGGCGCCTGCTGTCCCTGCAGCGCACCCTGAAGCGCGATGCCCACCGCAGTGCGCCGCTGCTGGCCGTGGCGGCCCAACGCATCAGCGCCGAGCAGTACGACGCCGCCTGGGTGCCCTTGGAGCAGGCCCGCCTGATCGGTCGCCAGGAGCGGGACCGGCGATGCGGCCTGGAGGCCGCCCGCCTCGCGGCCAGCATCCACGAGCGCACCGGGGACCTGCGCGGCTCCCTGGTGGAGCTGCGCCAGGTGGCGGCCGACGCGCACTGGCTGGCCGATGACCTCGCCACCTCCGCGTCGGAGCGCTCCCGCCTGGTGCTGGCCGAGCTGCAGGCCCAGTCCCTGGTGATGCGCCGGGCGATGGACCTGGAGCAGACGGCCCTGGCACTGTCGGCGGCCGCGGCGATCGAGCGCCGCACCCGCGACGACGGCGGGCGCCCCGTGCTGCCGGCCGAGACGCTCTGGGACCACCGCGTCGATGCACTGGTGGGCCGTTTCATCGCCGTGGCCGCCGCCGCGGGACGCGGAGAGGACGGCGTGGAGGCGAGCGACGTCGACCAGCGCCGGCTCGAGGCTCTGCGGGCCATCGACCAGATGCCCCCCGGGCACGACGACCGTGCCCGCTACTGGGCCGCCTACCTGGATGAACGCCACGCCGCCCTGCTCGCCGAGCGCGGCGAGCACACCCAGGCGCAGAAAGTGGCGCACCGGGCCCATGAGGGATGGCTGGCCATCGGCGCCCAGGAGGATGCCGAGCGGGTGGCAGCACTGATCGAGGGGCTCGGCGCGGGGAAGTGAGCCAGACAATGAAAAACCCGACCCCTGAGGGGTCGGGTGGTGTGGATCCAATCTAAGCCCGAGTCATCCGAATAGACAACTCTCCGACCGCGGAACGTGTCTGGTCAGTCGACCTGGCATCAGTCTCGTTGGCATCAGTCCCGAGGGCGAGTTGACGAGTCCCACGGGCACCCGGGTCCTGTTGACACTGATAGGCATCGCCAGATCACTGTCGCTGGAGATGGCCACGGCGGCGTCGATGGCAACGGTGCAGACCCCGACCCTCACGACGCCGCCTCCTGCAACCGCTCGTACAGGCCCACGTCCATGAGCATCGCCCGCAGGTCCTCCCACGGCATGTCCCGCAGGTGCTTGACCACGGCGCCGCTGGATTCCTCCACGCTCCACACCGCGTTCTCGACCACGGTCTTCATTCCCGGGGCGGCAGCGAAGTCGATGCGGGAGTTGGAGTGGGCGATGGCCTGCATGGTGTGATCGGCGACGACCTCGGCGAGCAGG
Source organism: Brachybacterium sp. p3-SID957 (assembly GCF_025144775.1). NCBI lineage: Bacteria > Bacillati > Actinomycetota > Actinomycetes > Micrococcales > Dermabacteraceae > Brachybacterium > Brachybacterium sp. p3-SID957. The sequence continues at coordinate 21,694 of NZ_JALXKT010000047.1, forward strand.
CTCTCCACGCCGCTGAGCTTGTAATCGTCCGGTACGTCGAGCCCGCCGAGGTAGCGGTTGACCTTGTCGATGATCTCGGTCTTGCGCTCCCGTCTGCGCTCGTGGGCAGCGGCAAGGCCCGCCTCGGTCATGCCGGACAGCCCCTCCGGCTCGGACTCACCGAGTGAGAGGTCGTCCTCGCGGATCTTCTGCAGCCGGTAGTGGGTCAGGACGATGTCGGAGACGTCGACCTCCTCGGGGGCAGGGTCCTCCTCGGTGAAGACGCGCAGTCGCCGCGCCAGGAGGTCAGCGAAGGCGCTGAACTTCTCGTACCGGGGGTTGCCGTAGTCGACCAGCTGGGAGAAGAAGGCGTAGGCCTTGAGGTACTGCGAGAGGGTGGAGCGGTAGTCGATGAGGGTGTCGCGCTCGGCCCGATCCTCACCCAGGATGGCGCGTCGCCAGCGGTCGCCGAAGCGGTCCACCGCCGGTTTGATGTGCCTCTCAGCGTCCGTGTGCTTGGCGTTGGTACGGGCCCATGCCTCCCAGAACAGGTCCACCTCCTGCGGGGTGTGAATCCCGGCCTGCTCGAGCTTGGCATGCATGTTCAGCACAAGGTCCGGATCGGACTCCCTGTTGATCTCTGCGTCCTCGTAGTACTCGCGGAAGGCGGCGAGGATCTGATCGGGGTCGTTGACGAAATCCAGCACGTAGGTGTCGGACTTTCCCGGCGCCATGCGGTTCAGACGCGAAAGCGTCTGCACGGCGGCGATGCCTGAGAGCTGCTTGTCGACGTACATGCCCACCAGCAGCGGCTGGTCGAAGCCGGTCTGGTACTTGTTGGCGACGATGAGCACGTGCTCGCCCGGCCCGGCGAACACCTTGGTGAGGTCGCGGCCCTTCAGATGTGGGTTCTCGCTGGCTTCGGTGACGGTCGGGGCTTGTCCACCGGGCAGAGCCGTGATCTCAGGATCTGGCACATCGCCGGAGAAGGCGACCAGGGCGTGCAGGTCCAGGTTCTCCTCGGTGCAGATGCGCCGGAACGAGCGGGCGTATCGCACCGCAGCGGCACGGGAATCGGTGACCACCATCGCCTTGGCCCGCCCTCCGAGCTCCGGCTGAACGGCGGCGCGGTAGTGCCGGATGATCTCGCGGACTTTCTGGTCGATGTTCGTGGGGTGAAGGTTGACCGCCGTCAGGTATGCCTTCGTGCCGGTGCGGGCATCCACCTCGATGTCCTCACTGCCGGCTCGCAGGGAGATCCGGGCTGCTCGCTCGTAGGTGGTGTAGTTCTTCAGCACGTCGAGGATGAATCCCTCTTCGATCGCCTGCTTCATCGAGTACAGGTCGAAGGGGACGGGTTTGCCTTCGGGCCCGGGGCGCCCGAACTGCTCGAGCGTCTTGGCCTTGGGGGTGGCGGTGAAGGCGAAGAAGGAGATGCGGTGATCGGCATCGGCCTTCGCGGCCATCGCGACCAGGGCATCCTGATCGGCGCCGGGCTCGGCGTCCTCGTCCAGACCCGCGGCGGGATCGTTCAGATAGACCACCTTCCGGACGGCGGCGGAGGCCTCTCCGGACTGGGAGGAATGGGCCTCGTCGGCGATGACCGCGAAGCGCTTGGCAGCGATCGCGGTGTCCTCGCCCTTCTCGGCCGCTTCCTTCAGGGCCGCAAGCACGTAGGGGAACGTCTGGATGGTGACGCCGATGATCGGCACGCCCGCGCTCAGTGCCTCACGAAGCAGCTTCGTCTTGGAACCGCCGGAGCCGCGGGTGACGGCCTGGAACGTGCCGGTGGTGGTGACGAGCTGGTCAACGGCGTCCTGCAGCTGACGGTCCAGCACCTGGCGGTCGGCGATGACGATGACGCTGTCGAACACCTTGGTGCCCTCGACCGTGTGGAGGGTGGACAGTCGGTGGGCGGTCCAGGCGATGGAGTCGGTCTTCCCGGAGCCAGCAGAGTGCTGGATCAGATAATGGTGGCCGGGGCCTTCAGTGCGGGCGGCGGCGGTCAGCCGGGTGACGGCGCGCCACTGGTGGAATCGGGGGAAGCGGATGCGTCGCTTGTCGGTGACCTCACCGGTGAGCGGGTCCTCGCGGGTCTCGTGGTTGATGTAGATGAACTTTGCGAGGATCGCGAGCCAGGCGTCCCGGTCCAGGACGTCCTTCCAGAAGTACGAGGTCCCGATCTCCGGTGGGTTCCCGGCTCCGTTGTCGTGCCCCATGTCGAAGGGCAGGAACGTGGTGCCTGGGCCCTCGAGCTTGGTGGTCATCACGATGCGCGTGTCGGTGACGACGAAGTGCACGAGGGCACCGCGGAACTCGGTGAGCAGCGGCTCGTTCTTGGGGGAGCGGTCGTTGCGGTACTGGGCGATGCCCTGGGCCAGGGTCTGTGTGTAGTCGGTCTTGAGCTCGATGGTCGCCACCGGCAGGCCGTTGCAGAACAGCACCAGGTCGATCCGGTCGGCCTTGTCCTTCGAGTAGATGACCTCCTGCATCACGCGCAGGCGGTTCTTCTCGTACCGGGCGGTGAGCTGTGGGTTGCGGTCATCCGCTGGCGGCATCTGCATGGCCGTGAAGCCGTGGCGCAGGCCCACCATGTCGAACCCCTTGCGCAGCACACCCAGCGTGCCGCCGCCATGGGCCTCGTCCGCAGCGAGCACCTTGACGGCGCGGTCAAGGATGCGGGCCTCGGCCTTCTCACGTGCCTCGCCGGTGAGGCCGGGGGCGACGATCTTCTCGTATTCCTTGGGCTGGGTGTCCTTCAGCCAGCCCAGCAGGTCCTCCGGGAAGAGGGCGCGCTCCTTGTCGTAGCCGGCACTGTCGCGGGAGCGCAGCCAGCCGTGGGCCTCGAGGTGGGTGGCGATCTCATCCTGGAAGGGGAGTTCCTGGTGCAGGCCGGTGGC
>NZ_JALXKT010000048.1:0-24476 GCF_025144775.1 Brachybacterium sp. p3-SID957
CGCCGGCGGGCCCACAGAGCCGTCGTTGCTCCCCACCCATGCGTATGACCTGTGCTTATGTGCATCCAGTACCCACGGGACCCCATGGCCGGGGAACGATCTGCGGCGCTCGAGGGAGCGATCCCGTGCCTGGAAGCGGGGTCGATGACCGTGCGTACGGCCTGACGCGACGTGCACACAGCACCACCCTGGCGCAAGGCATCGGATGAAGGCAGCGCGACCAGGACGTAAGCCCCCGCTGCACGACGCCGCTCCGGGGGAGACTGTCTGTGAATCGATTGACACGCGGCGGAGACTGCGCTGGCCAAGACTGCTCCGCTGGCGCGCCCACCCCAGGCCGCTGCCCGCGACCGGAGCACGAGAGGAACCATCTCCCATGGCCTACCGCATGATCTTCAACCAGACCGGCTACTTCGGTCGAGGCGCCCTGCAGGAGCTGGTGCCCGAGCTGCGTCGCCGGGGGTACACCAAGGCCTTCCTGATCACCGACGCCGTGCTGCTGGAGACCGGCACCGCCGCCCGCGTCACCGATCTGCTGGACCTGGCCTCCTTCCCCTACGAGATCTTCTCCGACGTGGTCCCCAACCCGCCGGTGGAGAACGTGCAGGCCGGGGTGAAGGCCTTCCAGGAGGCCGGGGCTGACGTCATCATCGGCCTGGGCGGCGGCTCCCCGCAGGACACCGCCAAGGCCATCGGCATCATCGCCGCCAACCCCGAGTTCTCCGACGTGCTGTCCCTGGAGGGCGTGGCCGGCACCAAGAACCCGGCCGTCCCGATCATCGGCATCCCCACCACCGCCGGCACCGCCAGCGAGACCACCATCAACTACGTCATCACCGATGCCGCCAAGGAGCGGAAGTTCGTATGCGTGGACCCGCACGACATCCCGGTGATGGCCATCGTGGACCCCGACCTGATGGACGGCATGCCCCGCTCCCTCAAGGTCGCCACCGGCCTGGACGCCCTCACCCACGCCATCGAGGGCTACATCACCCCCGGCGCCTGGGAGCTCTCCGACGCGCTGCACCTGAAGTCCATCCAGATGATCGCCGCCAACCTGCGCAAGGCAGCCGAGGGCGACGCCGACGCCGTCGAGAAGATGGCCTACGCCAGCTACATCGCCGGCATGGGCTACTCCAACGTCGGCCTGGGCCTGGTGCACGGCATGGCCCACCCCCTGGGCGGCCGCTACGACGCCCCGCACGGCCTGGCCAACGGCATCCTGCTGGCGCCGGTACTGCGGTACAACGCCGAGCACACCGGCGAGAAGTACCGCGACATCGCCCTGGCCTTCGGCGTCGAGGGCGCCCGCGAGATGGAGCTGGAGCAGGTGCGCGAGGCCGCCTGCGAGGCCGTCGCCGCACTCACCCGCGACCTGGGCAATCCCACGAGGATCAGCGAGGTCGGTGTGAGCGAGGAGGGCCTGGACGACCTGGCCGACGACGCCTTCGCCGACGTGTGCACCCCGGGCAACCCGCGCCCCGCCACCCGTGACGAGATCCGAGAGCTGTACGCCTCCCTGCTCTGACCGTCTGCGTCGGCCCCGGCTGTCAGTGCCCTTCGCCCAGGTTCCCCGAGAGGCGCTCCAGGCGCTCGGCACCGGCACCCTCGAGGCCGATGATGCGGGCCTCCTTGCCGCGGGCGGCGTACTTCGACTGCACCGCGTCCAGGGAGGCCACCGTGGAGGCGTCCCACACGTCGGCGTCGGTGAGGTCGATGATGACCGTCTCCGGGTCGCCGGCGTAGTCGAACTGGTACACCAGGTCGTTGCTCGAGGCGAAGAACAGCTGGCCGATCACCCGGTAGCGGCGGATGTCCACGCTGCCGTCGCCGTCCACATCGGTCTCCCACACCTTCTCGATGCGGGTCAGGTGCGCCACCCGCCGGGCGAACATGACCATCGCGCACACCACGCCCAGCACCACGCCGATCGCGAGGTTGTCGGTGACCACGGTCGCGATCACGGTGGTGGCCATGACGGCCGTCTCCGACAGCGGCATGCGTCGCAGCGTGGAGGGGCGGATGCTGTGCCAGTCGAAGGTGCCCACCGAGACCATGATCATCACGGCCACCAGTGCGGCCATCGGGATCAGGCCCACGATGTCGCCGAGGGCCACCACCAGGATCAGCAGGAACACGCCGGCCAGGAAGGTGGACAGCCGCGTGCGGGCGCCGGACTCCTTCACGTTGATCATGGTCTGGCCGATCATGGCGCAGCCGCCCATGCCGCCGAAGAAGCCGGTGACCACGTTGGCCACGCCCTGGCCCCAGCTCTCGCGGGTCTTGTCGGAGTGGGTGTCGGTGATGTCGTCCACCAGCTTCGCGGTCAGCAGCGACTCCATCAGCCCCACCATGGCCATGGCCAGGGCGTACGGGGCGATGATCCGCAGGGTCTCCAGCGTGAAGGGCACATCCGGGATCAGCAGCTGGGGCAGGGAGTCGGGCAGCTCGCCCTGGCTGCCCACATCGGGCACCCGCCATCCCGCCGCCACCACCAGCACGGTGAGCACCACGATCGCGATCAGCGGGGCGGGAACGGCCTTGGTGAGCCGGGGCAGGGCCACCAGCATCAGCAGGCCCGCGGCCGTCAGCGGGTACACCAGCCACGGCAGGTCCGGGCCGATCAGGTGCGGCAGCTGGGCGATGAAGATCAGGATCGCCAGGGCGTTGACGAAGCCGGTCATCACGGAGCGGGGGATGAACCGCATCAGCTTCGCCACCCCCAGCACCGCCAGCAGGATCTGCAGCAGGCCGGCCAGGATCACGGTGGCGATCAGGTGGTCCACCCCGTGCTCGGCCGCGACGGGAGCGATCACCAGCGCCACGGCACCGGTGGCCGCGGAGATCATCGCGGGGCGCCCTCCCACGAAGGCGATGGTCACGGCCATGGTGAAGGAGGCGAACAGGCCCAGCCGCGGGTCCACGCCCGCCAGGATTGAGAAGGAGATCGCCTCGGGGATCAGGGCCAGGGCCACCACCAGCCCGGCGAGGACCTCGGTCTTCAGTCGGCGAGGATCGCGCAGCACCTCGCGAACGCGGGTGGGCTGCTGCTGGGAGTGCTGCGGATGCGGTGCTCCGGAGTCGGGCGCGGCAGGATCGAGCGTGGTGGGGGAGGCGGTCATAGGGGTCCTCGGGGAGACGTGCGCGGGGGCTCGGGATGTCGGGCTGCGTCAGCGATGCGGCAGCGGGTGCGGGCCGACGGGCCGGCCTGTCGGTCCGGCCGGAGGCCTGCAGACGGGAGATCTGCAGACGGGAGATCGGCAGACGGGAGATCGGCGGCGCTGTGCCTCGCGGCGCCATGACGGACCACGGGCCACGACGCCGACCCTCACGCTACGTCATGGTTGGGGAACTGTGCGTGCGTCGTGCCTCACAGGGGCTGTTTCGGCATGTGGGTCCGTCTCAGGGTGCTTCGGCGTGCGGGGTGCCTCAGCGGCCGGTCAGATCGCGCAGTCGGGCCAGGAACTCGTCGGCCATGACCACCTGCTTCTCCAGGGCTCGGCGTCGCTCGATCGCCGACTCCTCGAAGGCGCGCAGGCGGTCCACTGCATCGGCAGGTGCGTCAGCGGAATCGGACGCATTCGTCGTATCGGGCGCGGTCACGGCGTCGGTGATGTCCAGCAGCTCCTGCATCTGCTGGAGGGTGAACCCGAGCGGTTTCATCCGCCGGATCAGCAGGATCCGCTCCACATCGGCCTCGGTGTACAGGCGGAACCCGCCCTCGCTGCGGGCCGACGGGGTCACCAGGCCGATCTCGTCGTAGTGACGCAACGTGCGCAGGCTCAGCTCGGTGCGTTCGGCAACAGCACCGATGTGCATCAGGTCCTGGCCGTCGCGCACTCCGCTCATGTGCCCAGTGTGCCGCACGCCCGCGCGCCGCAGATCGTCCCGGAGTCCCTCGACCCGGCCCCTCCCCGGTGCGATAGTGATCGCATGACCGTTCTCGTCACGTACGCCACCCACTCCGGCGCCACCCTCACGCTTGCCGAGACCATCGCCGAGACCCTGACCGCCGCAGGCGTCGCCACCGAGGTGGTGGACGTGAACGAGGGACCCGACCCCTCCCGCTACGACGCCGTGGTGCTCGGCACCGGCGTGCGCATCGACGCCGCCGAGAAACCCGCCACGAACTGGGCCAAGACCCACCGCGAGCAGCTGTCCTCCCGTCCCATGGCCTTGTTCACCTGCTCCGGCTCCGCAGCCGATCCGGCCAAGGGCGGCCGCCAGAAGGCCGCCGACGCCTTCGTGGAGATGCTGGGCTTCTCCCCGGTGGCGGTCAAGAACTTCCCCGGCTGGGTGATCATGGACAAGATCCCCGTGCACGAGCGGCTGCTGCTGAAGTCCATGCGCACCCCCACCGGAGATTTCCGCGATCTGGACGCCGTGCGCGACTGGGCGCAGGAGTTGGCCCCGCTTCTGCGCAAGGACTGACCCGGCCGCTGCGCACGACACGAACCGACCAGGCTTCTGCGCAAGGGCTGACCCGGCTGCTGCGCAAGGACTGATCCGGCTGCTGCGTGCAGGTTGACCTGGCCAGCTCGGCCCCCGGTCTGGTTGTCGCACATGAACTGCGACGACGTCAACGTGAACGTGCACGGATCGGGCTAGGATCGATGGCGACGCCGAACCGGACGTGCAGCAGGCGCCGAACCGGACCTGCCGTACCCGACCGGCCCCGGCGAGCCCATCGACCCCTCCCGCGACGGAGAGATGACATGCCCCACCAGGACCCGACTCCGAGCAGAGGCCCAGCCGCCGCCCTGCGCGTCGGCATCATCGGCACCGGTGGGATCTCCCACCAGCACGCACCCGGCTGGCTCGAGCTCGGCGTGGACCTGCACTGCTACAGCCTCTCCGGGGCCGATCGCTTCGCCGAGCAGTACGGCGCCACCGTGCACGGCACCCTGGACGAGCTGCTTGCCGCGGTGGACGTGGCGGACGTGTGCACCCCCACCACGGCGCACGCCGAGATCGTCCACGCCGCCCTGGACGCGGGCGTGGACGTCGTGTGCGAGAAGCCGCTGACGCTGACCGTGGAGGACTCCCGTGCCGTCGTCGAGCACGCCGAGCGGGCGGGCCGCCACCTGTATCCCGCCCACGTGGTGCGCTACTTCCCCCAGTACGCCGCCGCGAAGAAGGCCGTGGAGGGCGGCGCCGTCGGCACTCCCGCAGTGCTGCGCTACGAGCGCACCGGGGCGGCGCCGGGACAGGACTGGTACGCCGATGACGAGGCCTCCGGCGGCATCATCATGGACCAGATGATCCACGACCTGGACCAGGCGATCTGGATCGCCGGGCCCGTCAGCAGCGTGTATGCCCAGCAGTTTGCGGGGGAGGGCCCCGACCTGGTGCGCACCGGCCACGTGGTGCTCACCCACACCGGCGGCGCCATCAGCCACTGCCGCGGCCTGTGGGGCCCGCCTGGCACCGCCTTCCGCTACACCTTCGACATCGCCGGGGACGCCGGCCGCCTCCAGTACGATTCCGACGGCGACCCGGCCGTGCAGCTGGACGCGGTGGCCTCGGCCCGCAGCCAGGGCGACGGCGGGTACCTGCCCGACGTCAGCTCCATGCGCAGCCCCTACACCGAGGAGATCCTCGAGTTCACCGCCGCGATCACCAGCGGTGCCCCCTCGCGAGTCTCCGCGGCCGATGGCGCCTACGTCGTGGAGGTCTCCCGCGCCGCCCTCGAGTCCCTGCGCACCGGACGGAGCATCCCATGCTGAACGACAACACCCCCCGCCTCAAGGTCGCGATCCTGAGCATCGCCCACACCCACGCCCACGCGTACGCCGCCGCCCTGGAGGCTCGCGGGGACGTGGACCTGGTGGTCTCGGACCCGGAGGGATACGGCGAGTACCGCACCGGGCCCGGAGGCCGCCTGGTCTCCTCCGACGAGGAGGCCTGGAACGCCTGGCCGGGCGGCCCCGACGCCGTCATCGTCACCAGCGCAAACGCGCACCACCGCGATCAGGTGCTGGAGGCCGCCCGCCGGGGCGTGCACGTGCTGTGCGAGAAGCCGCTGGCCACCACCGTCGCCGACGCCGAGGCCATGGTCGAGGCGTGCCGCGAGGCCGGGGTGGTGCTGATGACCGCGTTCCCCGTGCACTTCGCTCCCGCTGTCGAGCAGCTGCGCACAGCGGTCGCCGAGGGTGCACTGGGCCAGATCGTCGGCCTGACCGGCACCAACAACGGCAAGCTGCCCGGTGGTCGCGCCTGGTTCAGCGACACCGAGCTCTCCGGCGGCGGCGCGCTGGTGGACCACACGGTGCACCTGGCCGAGATCCTCGACTCGATGTTCGGCCCGCCCCGCACCGTCCACGCCGTGGCCAACCGCATCCTGTGGGCGGACACCGCCGGCGAGGGAGCGGAGACCGGCGGCCTGGTCACCCTCACCTACGACTCCGGCCTGGTCGCCACCATCGACTGCTCCTGGTCCCAGCCCAAGGACGCCCCCACCTGGGGCGGGCTCACCCTGCAGGCCCTGGGCACCGGCGGGCAGATGCACATCGATGCCTTCGCCCACCACGTCGGCGGCCAGGGTCAATGGCATCCCTACGGGCCGAACTACGACGCCCTGCTGATCGACGCCTTCCTCGATGCCGTCCGCACAGGTGAGGCCGTGGAGCCGACGGGGGAGACGGGCCTGCGCACCGTGCGCATCGTCGCGGCCGCGCAGGAGTCGGTGCGCACCGGGCAGCCGGTCACCCTCGAACAGAGCTGACGGCCGGGCTGCCGGGTCGCTCCCGGGGGTCGTCCACACGGGGAGTTCTCCCCATCGACCCCTCCGGGGCGTCGCGGCCCGAACCCCACGAGCTGTTCCTCTCCGAGGCGGAGTTCGACGAGAACTTCATGTCCGTGGATACCTGGCAGACCGATACGCAGATCATGGCTCCGGGTCCTCCAGGTGGCCCCGTACCCGACATCGACGGAGTGCCTGCCTGATGTCCTGCCTGGAGGCAAGTCCTGCGGCGCGGCGTGCTCAGACCCCGAGCTCCGCGAGACTGCAGCGCCCCTCAGCGTCAATGACCGCACCGTGCAGGGAGACGATGGTGCTCCCCTCGAGCGTGTAGGCCCGCAACCGGAGTCCGTGGCCGTCGACGACGGAGATCCCGAATGCCTCGCCGTTGGCGCTTGTCGGGGCCGCGCTCGTCGTCACCTCACCCGGGACCACCGATGCCCCGTTCGCCTTCGGGTACTGACAGGCGAACGGGACAGGTCGGGCGCGGCGTCCCGGGCGTCGTCACCGGCGGTGCGGTACCCGGGCAGCGGGCGTGATCAGTGCGTCGCGCAGTGCTCGCAGCAGTAGATCGTGGAGCCCTCCCGGTAGCCGTGGCCGATCACGCGGCAGCCGCAGTGGCCGCAGGTGGGTGCTATGGCGTGGATGGCGCACTCGAAGCTGTCGAAGGTGCCGGTGCGATCGCCCTGGGTGATGGTGATGGGGTCGTCGTACTCGTTCCCGCACACGTCGCAGGGAGCGGCGGCCATGGGGATCAGCTCTCCTTCAGTCGGGTGGCGAGCAGCTTCTGGGCGATCTGCGCGCCCTTCTGACTGTCGGCCTGGGCCTTCGTGAACAGCTCGGCCAGCTCGGTGTCGCCGGCTTCCTCGGCGTCCTTCCGGTAGGCCTCCAGGCGCAGGGCGTTGTTCAGGCACTGCTCGGTGAACCAGATCAGGTTGTAGTTCTTGTCCGTGGTGCCGGTGATGGCACCGCCGTCCGCGGGACGATCGTTCGACATGGTGCACTCCTTCCGATGGGGGATGTGACGCCTACCACGTTAGGAAGTACGCGCGGGTAGGGGAACCCCTGGGGGGTAGCGGACGCCTGCGCACGGGAGCGCCGTCGGCCTCCGTCGCCTCCGACACGCGGGGTGGCCTGGGGTGACGTCACCGGGTCGGATGGGCGGCTTGGTGCAGAGCAGGCTCCGTACCAGGCGGATCGCCGGGGAGCGGCCCGCCTATGGCGAGGAGCTGTTGCGGCGGTCTACTGTGTCGCCACCGTCCCGCGCCGACGCGACCGATCGAGAGGACTCCCCATGTCCGAGAACACCCCCGCCCCGCCTGCGGCCGTCGATGGCGAGGACGGCTTCCCGTACTCAAGCGGCCGCCCCGTGCACTTCGAGATCCAGGCTGCGGACATCCCCCGCGCGGTCCGCTTCTACGTCTCGGTGTTCGGCTGGACCGCGGAGGACTGGTCCGAGTACGCCGGGGCCCCCTATTTCGGGGTGACCACCGGTGATGGACCGGGCATCGACGGTGCCATCCTGGGCCGCCCTGGCGGGGAGAACCCCGAGGTGGGCGGGCCCGTGGCCGGTGTTGTGCTCACCATCGGGGTGGCTGACTACGATGAGATGACCCAGCGGATCATCGCCGCCGGCGGCAGCGTGGCCCTGCCCAAGTACGCCCTGCCGGGCATGGCCTGGCAGGGGTACTTCCACGACACCGAGAACAACGTGTTCGGACTGCACCAGCCCGACCCCGAGGCCCGCTGACACCGGCTCGCGTGAGCCCCGGTGAAATCCTATGGGAAGATGGGTCCGCCGCCGGGGTACGGTCCCTCCGGTTGTCCCTGCCGTGAATGGCTGGCGGCGGAGGAACATGGAGGTGGACCCAGATGGCGATCAAGCGACAGGTGCTGCGCGACGAGGTGGAGGAGCTGATCCTCAACCGGCTGATGGAGTCCCGTTGGGCACCCGGTTCACGACTCAGCATCGACGGTCTCGCGCGCGATCTCGAGGTCTCGCCCACGCCTGTGCGAGAGGCGATGGTCTCCCTGGAGCGGTCGGGACTGGTCGAGTACGTGGCACTGCGCGGCTACGTGGTCTCGCCGATGCTCGATGCGCAGCAGATGACGGAGCTGCTGGATGCGCGCAAGACCATCGAGACCGCGGCGCTGAGCAGGTCCTTCCAGCACTGGGAGGGGTTCCTGGCGGACCTGGAGCAGGCCCACCAGGCGCACGCCGAGGTGATCGAGAGGGTCGATGCCCAGCAGGACATCGACTACGAGCTCGTGCGCGAGCACTTCCAGGCCGACTGGGGCTTCCACCAGACCCTGTTCCAGCACGCCGGCAATCGCTACCTCACGCAGACGGTGGACACGCTGCGCACGCACACGCACCGGATGCGGCAGACGTGGGAGGGCGGGCCGCGGATGTTCGACGCCCATGAGGCGCACGCCGAGCACGGGATCATCCTGGAGAAGGTGCGCAGGAACCACCATGACGCCGCGCTGAAGGCACTCGGCGATCATCTGGACGCCGTGCTGTCGCGCTCCCTGGTGGCCTGCGGGCACGTGGCGGCGGTGCCGGCCGCCCTGTGAGTCCCGGCCGCACCACGGCCGGGCGTCGGCGGCGGCCGGAGTGTGCGCACCGGGCAGCGCGGTCACGCCGTTCAGCAGGCGCGCCGGGGCGTCTCACGCGGCCAGGTGCGCCTCGGCGATGTTCAGCAGCTGCAGGTAGCCCTCGAGCTGCCAGGCCGTACGACCCACGAACAGCCCGCTCACGTGCTCGATACCGAGCAGGCCCGCCGCGTTCTCCAGGTTCACGGAGCCGCCGTACAGGAGGCCGGCGACCTTCCCGGTGCAGGCCTCGCCCAGTGCGGCGAAGGGTTCGAGCAGCTCGTCGACCTCGGCCGGCCTGCCTCTCTCCCCGATGGCCCAGATGGGCTCGTAGGCGATGAGCACGCGGGACAGGGCCGAGTCATCGAGCCCCTCGAGGGCACCGGCGGCCTGCTCGAGGATGAAGGCCGCGGATCCGCCCCGCTCCTTCACCTCGAGGCTCTCCCCGATGCACAGCAGAGGCGTCAGGCCATGGCGCAGGGCCGCAGCGACCTTGAGACGGGTGGTCTCCACGGTCTCCCCGAAGTGCTCGCGGCGCTCGGAGTGGCCGATCTCGACCAGCTGCGCCCCGGCATCCTTCGCCTGGGGGACGGAGACCTCCCCGGTCCATGCCCCGGCATCCTCCCAGTGGGCGTTCTGGACGCCCAGCAGCACCGGGGAGTCGGGCCCCAACACCTCGGCCACCGTCGTGGTCGCGGTGAACGAGGGGATCACGAACGGCTGGACGCCGTCGGGGGCCCTCCCGCCGAGGTGATCCCGCAGACCCTCCGCCCAGGCGCGTGCCTGGGCGAGGGTCTTGTTCATCTTCCAGCTGGTGCCGATCCACACAGCGGGCGCCGATGAAGAGCCTGCGGGGGCATGGGCCATGGTCAGGACTGCTCGAGGGAGCCGTCGTAGGCGCAGATCGAGTCGACCTTCGCGGCGGAGGAAGAGGTGGGGTCGAACTCGAGGTCCAGCCACACCTTGACCAGCTCCTTGGCGGATTCCAGACCGATCACGCGCTGGCCCATGCACAGCACCTGCGCGTTGTTCGACAGCACCGAACGCTGCACGGAGTAGAGGTCGTGCGCGGTGACGGCACGAATGCCGGGGACCTTGTTGGCGGCGATCGCGACGCCCAGGCCGGTGCCGCAGATCAGCAGGGCGCGGTCGGCCTCGTCCGCGGCGATCTTCTCGGCGGCGGCAGTGGCGATGTTCGGGTAGTAGGTGCCGTCATCGGCACTGCCCACGCCCACGTCGGCCACGGACTCCACACGATCGTCCGCCTCCAGCAGTGCCTTGAGCTCTTCCTTGTACCCGTAGCCGGCGTTGTCACCGCCGACGATGATCTTCCAAGCCATCATGTGCTCCTTCGGTTGTCGGTCCAGGTGGTCAGGTGCTTCCGTGCGGTGCTGGTGGCCCCGGGGGCGCGCCGGGACCACCGCGGTCAGTCTCAGGAGGCGAGATGCTCGCCCAGCTCCTTCATCAGGATCGAGAAGGAGATCGCCCCTGGATCGGGGGTGCCCAGGGACTTCTCGCCGAGGACCCGGGAGCGCCCCAGGGTGGCGGTGATGTCGGCGGTGGCGTCGGCGGCCTTCCGTGCAACGGCGGCAGCCTCCACGATCGCCTCGGAGGCGTTGTCCCCGGTGAACTTCTCGGCGAGGGCAGTGCGGAAGGGTGCGGCGGCATCGACCATGGTCTTGTCGCCCTCCTTCGCGCCACCCAGGCGCTGAACGGCGTCGATACCGGCGTCGATCGCATCGACGACAGTGCGCTGCTCACTGCCCTCGCGGTCGTCGAACACCCCGCCGGCGGCGATGAGAGCCGCGCCCCACAGGGCGCCGGAGGTGCCGCCGGCCGACTCGGACCAGGCCTCGCCGGCCCTGACCAGGACGGTGCGGGCACCCGCCCCGTCCTCGACCGCTGCGCGCGCCGCGGCAGCGGCGCCCTTCGAGCCGTAGGCCATGCCCTGGCCGTGGTCGCCGTCCCCGGCGATGGCATCGATGCGGCCCAGTTCGGCCTCCTCGCGAGCGCAGACCTGTTCGAACAGGTCCAGCACACCCACGATGTCCTGCGCCACCTCGCGGGACTCCTCGGTGGACTCGGGCACCTCATCGGTCCCTGCCTCCCAGAAGTCGGTGCGTCGGGGACGCTCCTGCTGCGGCATGGCACCGCGACGGTAGGCCGGGGTGTCGACAGGGGCAAGCCAGTGCTGCTCGAGCTCCTCGTCGAGGTACACCAGGGTCAGGGAGAGGCCGGCCATGTCGAGACTGGTGACGAACTCGCCCACCTCGGGCCGCACCGGGGTGATGTCGTGCTGCTCGAGCAGTTCAGCGACCTTGGTGTAGACCACGAACAGCTCCTCGTACTTCACAGTGCCCAGCCCGTTGAGGATCACGGCGGCTCGGCCTTCGTACCCCTCCTGCGAGCGCTCGGGCTGCTCGGCGATCACGCCCTCGACCAGCAGTGTGGCGATCTCGTCCGCGGTGCCGATGGGCTCGTCGCGCACCCCCGGCTCGCCGTGGATGCCCAGTCCCACACCCATCTGGCCCTCCTCGACGTGGAACAGCGGCTCGTCGGCCCCGGGCAGCGTGCAGCCGTCGAACGCCAGCCCGAATGACCGGGTGGCGTCATTGGCCTTCCAGGCGATGCGCTCTGCCTCGTCGATGTCCGCCCCGGCCTCGATCGCGGCCCCGGCGATCTTGAACACCGGCAGGTCACCGGCGATGCCGCGACGATCGCGGTGGTTCTCCGGGGAGTTGGAGATGATGTCGTCGCTGACCTTGATGATGCGCACGTCCACGCCCTCGGCGCGGAGCTTCTCGGCCGCGGCACCGAAGTGCAGCACATCCCCGGCGTAGTTGCCGAAGCCCAGGATCACCCCGCCCCCGTTCTCCGCGTTGCGCGCCACCGAGTACACCTGGGATGAGGAGGGGGAGGAGAAGATGTTGCCGCAGGGCGCTCCGTGTCCCATGCCCGGCCCCACCCAGCCGGCGAAGGCCGGGTAGTGGCCGCTTCCGCCTCCGATCACCAGTGCGGGTTGGCCCTTCGGGGTCTCGCTGGCGCGGACCACTCCTCCATGGACCATCGCCACCTGCTCGGGGTGGGAGAGAGCGAGGCCCTTGACGGCCTGAGCGGCGAAGTCGGACGGATCGTTGAACAGGTACGTCATTGTGGTTTCCTCCAGGTGCCACGTGGGGGCGGCAACTCTATTCGTGCGCATCAGGAACGGGGCTCTGGCCGGGTGAACTCAATCCTATAGGAACACGCGTCTCCCGGCTAGGCGAACGCTGTACATTCTGCCGCGGCCATCAGCGGGGGGCACGATCTCTCATGCTAGGCACACTCCTTCTCCCACGAGGCTCACGCAGGCACTTGACTCCGGAACGGCATCCCATAGGATTAACAGAATCCTATTGGATCGCCAGCGCTTCGCGCGGGGTCACGAAACCTCGTGCGCTCTGGAACGACGACGGAAGAGGACGATGATGCCCGCCACCGCCCCCCGCATTGCCCTGACCTTCGGGGACTTCTCGGGAATCGGCCCCGAGCTCGCAGTGAGGCTGCTCGCCGATCCCGACAATCTCGAAAAGGCGCAGGTACTAGCGCTGGTCTCGCAGGACGAGTTCGACAGTGCGTGCGCAGCTGCAGGCGTGTCGGTCCCGACTGCCGACGAGCCGACTACCGGGGCCGTTCACCTCGTTGGTTCACCCCGCCAGGACATCGAGGTGCCGACCGGGCAGATCTCCGTCGATGCGGGCACGCGCGTCATGCAGGACCTCGAAAAGGCCCTAGCGATGTTCAAGGACGGGGACGTCGACTCGATCATGTTTCTGCCCCTAAACAAGACCTCGCTACACCTGGCCGGCATGCACGAGGAGGACGAGCTGCGCTGGTTCGCCAAGGAGCTCGGCTTCGACGGTTTCACGAGCGAGCTGAACTTCGTCCCGGGCCTGACCACCTCGCGTGTGACATCGCATATCGCGCTCTCCGAGGTCGCCCAGCACATCAGCGCCGGACGTGTCCGCCAGGCGATCCAGCTGCTGAATCAGGTGGTGCTGGGCACCGGAGTCGCCGAGCCGCGCATCGCGGTGGCCGCCCTGAACCCCCACGCGGGGGAGAACGGCCAGTTCGGTCGCGAGGAGATCGACCACATCGCGCCAGGCGTTGAACTCGCCCGCGAGGTGGACGGGATCGACGTGAAGGGACCGTTCCCCAGCGACACCCTGTTCATCAAGGCCCGCGACGGCCACTTCGACGGTGTGGTGACGATGTACCACGATCAGGGCCAGATCGCCGTGAAACTGATGGGCTTTGACAAGGGCGTGACGGTCCAAGGCGGCCTGCCGGTGCCGATCGCTACGCCGGCCCACGGAACCGCGTACGAGATCGTCGGCAAGAACGTGGCGCATCTGGGCCCCAGCCAGCGCGCCTTCGACATCTCGGTGGGCCTGGGCATCCAGACATCAGAGCAACGGTCAGCCTGAGACCCGCCAGCATTCTCACGGCCTACCGCTAGTCGCGGCGAGGTCACCGCAGCATCCGAGCAGTTATACGATCGTCACCTCTGAAACCATCTATCCAATAGGATCGACGGTAGAGTGACGTAGTGCAAGCCCCCGACGTAGGGCGACTACCACAGGCCGATGCGGCCGGGCTGCCCGTGTCTCAACGAGGAGATCCATCATGAAGCGACGCACCATTCTCTCCGCAGGCGCCCTGGGCGCCGTCGGCCTCACCCTCGCCGCGTGCTCTGACGGCTCCGGCGGCGGATCCGGCGAAGGGGAGTTCGACCCCGGCAATCGCGTGACCATGATCGTCCCGTTCTCCGCCGGTGGCGGATCAGACATCGCCGGCCGAGCCATCGCCTCGGGACTCGAAGAGGTCACCGGCGCCACCATCACCGTCGAGAACCGGGTGGGCGGGTCCGGTGCCGTGGGCTATGCGGGGCTGAGCAACGCTGAGGGCGACGGCAGCGTGCTGCTGGCCTCCGAGACGGCCCTGATCACCCTGCCGATCGTGCAGGATGTGGACTTCACCTACGAGTCCTTCACCCCGATCATGAAGGCGGGCGAGGACTTCAACCTGGTCGTCGTCGCCGCGGATTCGCCCTACCAGTCGATCTCCGACGTCATAGAGGCCGCCAAGTCCGAGCAGCTCACCGCCGCGGTCTCCGGCGCCACCGGCCCCGACCACATCGCCTGGAGCCTCATCGAGGAGGAGCAGGGCATCACCCTGGAGCGGGTGACCTTCGAGTCCAGCTCGGAGGTGCTCGCCGCGCTGATGGGCGGGCACGTGCAGGTCGCGGCCTCCAGCCCCGGTGAGCTCACCGGCCAGCTCGAGTCCGGCGATGTGCGTGCACTGTGCGCCCTGGCCCCGGAGCGCTACGAGTACGACCTGCTGAAGGACATCCCCACCGGGTCGGAGGAAGGCGTCAACGTCACGTTCGCGCAGTGGAGGGGATTCATCGCCCCCGGCGGCATCGAGGACGCGGCTCGCGAGTACTGGATCGAGAAGGCCAAGGAGTACGAGCAGACGGATGCGTACACCGAGTTCATCGAGTCCAACATGCTCCAGCCCACCACGGCGTACGGCGATGAGTTCGTCGCCTACCTCAAGCAGTACGCCGCGGACGTCGAATCCGTGCTCGGAAGCTGACGAGGAGAGTCATGACTGACTCCACCGTGAATGAGGTGCGAGAGCGCCCGCGCCCGAAGACGAGCGACGTAGTCGGAACCGGTCTGCTGGGAGTCCTTGGTGCGTTGGCGCTCATCATGGGTCTGGGCTACGGCTTCCTCGGAGAAGACGGCCAGATCGGCCCGGGGTTCATGCCCGTTGCGACGGGCGGGTTCATCCTGCTGGCCTCCCGGGCGGAGATCGGCCGGATGTACCTTGCTCCGGCGGGGCAGGGCAAGGCCGGCATCGGCGGGTTGGCGGACGAGCTCTCGGCCGAGGCAGCTGCGTCGCAGGCCACCGCCCACCGCGAGACCAACGAGATCGATGAGGACGTCGATACGTTCGGCCGTACCGCGAAGCAGCGCCGGCTCACCGTTCCGCTGATCTTCGGGATCCTGCTCGCCGCGATCCTGCTCACCCAGGTCATCGGTCTGCTGCTGTCCTTGACGGTGATGATGTTCGCCATCGTCGTGTTCGTCGAGAAGAAGCCGCTGGTCCCCGCCGTGCTGGCGTCGCTCGCGGTGCTGGCCGTCGCCTACCTGATCTTCGTCCAACTGCTCGGCGTGCCGCTGCCCCAGGGCATGCTCGGCATCCTGTGAGGAACCTCCGATGATCGACAATCTGATGCTGGGGCTGGAGACCGCCGTCAGCCCCGAGAACCTCCTGTGGTGCGCCGTCGGCGTGGTGCTGGGAACCGTGATCGGCTTGATGCCGGGGCTCGGTTCGGCCACCGGCGTGGCGATCCTGCTCCCTGTCACCCTGACCATGGAACCGGTGACGGCGCTGATCATGCTCGCCGGCATCTACTACGGCAGTCAGTACGGGGCGTCGATTAGCTCCATCCTGATCTCCACCCCCGGCGACTCGTCCTCGGTTGTGCTGACGCTGGACGGTTACCAGATGGCCCGCAATGGTCGCGCCGGTGCCGCCCTCGCCATCTCCGCCATCGCATCCTTCATCGCGGCGATCATCTCGCTGATGGTGCTCCTGGCACTGGCTGCCCCGGTGGCCTCCTGGGCCCTGAACTTCGGACCGCCGGAGACTCTCGCGGTCATTCTCCTGGGCATGGCCACCATCGTGACCTTCGCCGGCGAGAACATGCTGCGGGGCATCATCATGGCCGCCGTCGGCTTGCTGCTGTCGATGGTGGGCATTGCTGCTGGGTTCACCACCGCCCGCTTCACCTTTGGAAGCATGAACCTGCTCAGCGGACTCGAGTTCGTGGCCGTGATGATCGGCATCTTCGCCATCGGCGAGGTGCTGCACCAGATCCACCGCGGAGGCGAGAAGCCGATCCGCGCCGGCTTCCGGGATCTGCTGCTGAAGAAGGACGAGGCTCAGCGCATCCTGCCCCCCTCACTGCGCGGCACCGTGCTCGGTACCGCCCTGGGAGTCCTCCCGGGCGCCGGTGCGACCCTGGCCTCGTTCATGTCCTACGGCCTCGAAGGCCGGGTGGGCAAGCACCGCAAGAAGCTCGGCAGTGGCACCGTCGAGGGCGTCGCGGCCCCGGAGGCCGCCAACAACGCCGCGGCGAACGCGAGCTTCATCCCCACCCTGGCGCTGGGCATCCCGGGCTCGGGCACCACTGCGATCCTGCTGGGCGCGTTCGTGATCTTCGGGCTCCAGCCCGGACCGATGCTTTTCGAGCAGCAGCCGGCCCTCGTGTGGGGCCTGCTGGTCTCGTTCTTCTTCGGCAACCTCATCCTGCTGTTGCTGAACCTGCCGCTCGCGCCGGTCTTCGCTCAGGTTCTCCGTGTTCCCTACAGCTACCTCTACCCGGTCATCCTGGTGCTGAGCCTGGTGGGCGCGTACGCGGTGGGCAACAACTTCTTCGCCGTATGGATCGTGTTCTTCGCGGGCGTGCTGGGCTACTTCATGAAGCGCTACGACTTCCCCGCTGCCCCTTTGGTGCTGGGACTGGTGCTCGGCCCGATGCTGGAGCGCACCCTTGTCCAGACGTCCTCGATGGGCCACGGGAACCTGCTGATCGTCTTCGAGCGCCCGCTCTCCGCGTTCTTCATGCTGATAGCGATCCTGGCTTTCATCGGCCCCCCAATCCTGACGACTATCAAGGGCCATCGTGATCTCGCCCGCCAGCGGGATGCGGTCGACGCCTGACCCGCACACCTACCATCGATATCGATACGCAGAGCAGGCAGCGCCCTCGCTGCGTGAAAGGAAACCTCATGTACACCGCAGAGAACTGGCCCATCGGCGCCAACATGCTGTCCTTCGGGAGCACCACGTCGGACGGGACGCCCACGCTGGAGGCCTCGTCCTCCGTCTGGGCCTCCCAGCTGCGGCAGGTCAAGGAGCTCGGCGTCGACCAGATCGACCCTACCGACGCCTGGCTGCCCCTGGCGAAGCTGAGCGACGAGCGTCTGGAGGAGTTCCGCCAGGTGCTCGACGGGGAGGGCCTCACCCTCGCCTCCATCTCTATGACCCGCAACTCCGTGGTCGACGTCGAGAACGGGGAGGCGAACCTGCGCGATGCCCTGCGGTTCATTGAGATCGCCCCCAGCTTCGACGTCTCCGTGGTCAACACCGGCTTCATGCAGGCCACCACCGAGGCGCAGAACAAGGCCATCTGGTTCTGGCTCGAGGACGGCCACCACGACGATCCCGCGCTGCGCGAGCTCGCCATCGAGCGCATCCGCGAACTCGGCGACGCCGCCCAGGCCCAGGGAATCCAGGTCAGTCTCGAGATGTACGAGGACACCTACGTGGGGACAGCCGACGAAGCGGTCTCCTTCGTCACCGACGTGGACCACCAGGTCGTGGGTCTGAATCCCGATGTCGGCAACCTGGTGCGCCTGCACCGCGAGGTGGAGCCCTGGCAGGACATCTTCGAGAAGGTGCTGCCGCACTCGAACTTCTGGCACATCAAGAACTACACGCGAGACTTCGACCCGGCCACCGGTGCGTACTCCTCGGCCCCCATGCCGCTGAAGTACGGCTACATCAACTACCGCAAGGTGATCCGCAGGGCTCTCGAGCTCGGCTACTCCGGTCCGTTCTGCTGTGAGCACTACGGATCCGACTCCCTCGGCGTGATCGCCGAGAACGTGCAGTACATACGCCAAGTGCTCAGGTCAGCGCTTGCCTGACCGCTGAGAAGGCGGTCCGATCACCGGAGAACGAAGGAGTTCTGATGGATCCGATCCTGCTGGTCGCGCTCGTGGTCGGCATCGCGCTGATCGTCGTCATCGTCCTGAAGACGCGCCTGGACGCGTTCGCAGGACTTCTCATCGCCTCGGTGGTGATCGGGCTCATCGCCGGACAGTCCCTGCCCGGGATCGTCGGGTCGATCAAGACGGGCTTCGGCAACACCCTGGCGTCCATCGGCATCGTGATCGGGCTGGGTGTGGCGATCGGGAAGATCCTCGAGGTCTCCGGCGCCGCCCACGCCATCGCCGTCGCCTTCCTGCGGCTCGCAGGGAGGGGGCGCGAGCCCTGGGCGATGACCAGCATCGGTGCCCTGATCTCGATCCCCGTCTTCTGCGACTCCGGGTACGTGATCATGAACCCGCTCGCCAGGGCCATCGCCAAGGTGAAGCAGTACGGCTACGCCACCCTCGGCATCGCACTGGCCGGCGGCATGGTCATCACCCATCACTTCGTGCCCCCCACCCCCGGGCCCCTGGGGGTGGCGGGCCTCCTAGGGGTGAACGTGGGATCCGTGATCCTCGCCGGTCTCGCCTTCACGACCTTCCTCATCCCGGTGGTGACGCTGTACGCGAAGTGGATCGGCCCCAAGGTCGAACCCCTCGTCTCCGAGGAGATCCAGCAGACCGTCTACGGCAACGTGCGGGCCCAACGGACAGCCCCCGCCCGTACCGGGGCACGCAGCGCAGGTGCGGACACCGACCTCGACTCGATCGATGCGGGGAGCCCCGAGCTGACGGAGCACCGTCCCGAAGGTGCGCCGCAGCACCGGGTGGGTGCGGTCGTCGGCCTGCTGCCGCTGGTGGTCCCGATCCTGCTCATCGTGATGAACACCGTGGTCACCGCCATCGACATGGGTGCCCAGGGCACCGCTGTGGCCGCCGACTACGAGCCGTCCGGCTGGGCCGGCCCGTTCGTGTTCATCGGCGACCCGGTGATCGCCCTCCTGATCGGCCTGGTGCTCGCGGTGTACCTGCTGCTGCCGCGCTGGACCCCGCGGAAGACCAGCCACAAGTGGCTCGGGGACGCTGCGGCGGACGCCGGTCTGATCCTGCTGATCACCGGTGCCGGCGGTGGCCTCGGACAGGTGCTGCGCGACACCGGGATCGGAGACTCCCTCGCCGAGGCGATCGGCGGACTTCCCCTTCCGTCGTTCCTGCTGCCGTTCCTCATCGCCTCGATCGTACGTGTTGCCCAGGGCTCGGGCACGGTCTCGATGATCACCGCCGCCTCCGTCACCGCACCCGTGATGGCGACCATCGGTCTGGACCCGCTCGTGGCCGTGATGGCCTGCGTGGCCGGGGCGATGGTGTGCAGCTACTTCAACGACTCCTACTTCTGGGTGGTGACCCGGTTCCTAGGCCTGGAGGGCACCGCTGCGCTGAAGGCACACTCCGGGCTGACCACCGTGATGTGGGCGGCGTCCATTCCCTTGCTGTTCCTGCTCAGTCTGGTGCTGGGCGCCACCGGCTGACTCAGCACTGTCCCACCCCACCCCGGGGCCGACCTTCGACCCTCACCCGAGGACCATTCACACCGAGGAGAGACATCATGACCATCGAGATCACCAGGATCCAGTCCTTCCCCAACGAGCGCACCGCGATCGTCACCGGCGCCGGCGCCCCGCGCGGCATCGGCCGGAAGGTGGTGCGCAAGCTCGTCTCCGAAGGATGGAACGTGGTGGCCGCCGATATCGACGGCACCGCGGTGGAGCAGTTCGCCTCCGATCTGGCGGCGGAGAGCGGGATGAAGGTGATCGGCGTGGGCGTCGACATCTCCGACCAGGCCGCCGTCGACGCCGCCTTCGAGCGGATCGACGCGGAGATGCCTCCGATCGCCGCCCTGGTGAACCTCGCTGGCATCCCCAGCCCCCACTCGTTCTTCGAGCTCACGGCCGAGGTCTGGGATCGCGTCATGGACGTGAACCTCAAGGGCACGCTGCTGATGACCCAGGCTGCCGCCAAGCGCATGATCGACGGCGGCTTCGGCGGTCGCATCGTCAACACCGCATCCATCACCGCACTCGACGGCGGCGGCACGTTCTCCAAGACCGGTTACGCGGCCGCGAAGGCCGGAGTCCAGGGTCTCACCCGCGGCACCGCCCGCGAACTGGGCAAGTACGGGATCACCGCCAACGTGATCCTGCCCGGACCGATCGACACCGACATCATGGGCGGCACCCTGACCGATGAGCGCAAGGCGGGGATGAGCGCCAACATCCCGCTGGAGCGCGTGGGGCAGCCCGAAGAGGTCGCGGGACTGATCAATTTCCTGGTCAGCGAGGACTCCAGCTTCGTGAGCGGCACCTCGATCAACGTCGACGGCGGCAAGCACATGCACTGAGGCCGCTGCGTCGGTCGGCCATCTCGCTGATCGATCCCCCACCCAACGGGGGAGTGACGGTCAGCGAGGTGCGCCAGGACGTTCGCGCGAGGTCGCCAGCAGTCCCGCCGCGGCGATGAGCATGAGCGCGCCCATCGAGGACAGCGCGATCCGGTAGTCGTCCAGAGCCGCCGGCCGGTCCGGCGCCACCACGTCGAGCAGGATCCCGATCAGCAGCACGGCGACCAGTGACATCGAGTAGCCCCCCATGTTCGCCATGCCGGTGGCGGTGCCGATCGCTCGACGTGAGATCCCCGTACGCGCCAGGTCGAATCCCACCGAGCAGGTCGCCGAACCGATGGCGAGTGCGACCATCAGCGGCATCAGCTGCCAAGCGGTCAGCGGGCCCGGGGCCAGGAGTGTCCCGGCCCAGACGAGGGTCACGATCCCTCCCGCCGTCCATCCCATGAGCGCTCGCCGTTGCGGGAAGCGGCCGGTCAGCACGCCGACCACCGGGCCGATCGCCATCATGACCACCACGTTGACGGTGAGCAGGGTACCCACCTCGGCGGGGCTGAGAACGTGCCCCTCGGTCATGTACGGAACGCCCCACATGAACAGGAACGCGTTCACTGTCAGCAGCGTCATCGCATGCACGAAGAAGCCTGACCACGCGGAGCGAGAAGCGAAGACCTCGCGCAGCACCTGCATCGGACGGGTCGGGGGAGAGGGAGCCGTGCCCTCGTCGCTGGCCGGTTCGTCGTGGACCGCGACCACCACCAGCAGCACGCTCAGCAGCAGCAAGAAGGCCAGGGACACCCAGGCCGGGGTCCACCCCGCGTGCACCAGCAGGGCGAAGAACGGCACTGCCGCCACCGCCTGGCCGAACTGCCCGATCATGGTGGCCAGCTGTGTGTACACCGGCCCCTGGCCGGTGGGGAACCAGGTGGCGATCAGGCGCACCACGCTGATCAGGGTGGCGGCGTCCCCTGTTCCCGTGAGCAGGCGGGCGGTGAGGGAGTTGGGCAAGTCGAGCACGAAAGCCAGCAGCAGCTGACCGAAAGCCATGGTCACGGCCCCCAGTACAAGCATGCGCCGCGCTCCGATGCGGTCCAGGAGGAGGCCGGCGGGGATCTGTGCGGCCGCGTACGTCCCGAGCTGCACCACCCCGAACAGGCTGAGCACGGCCCCGCCCACGTCGAAGCGGCCCGCGGCCTCGACGCTGGCCACGCCGAAGGAGGCGCGGCCGGAGACCGCGCTCAGGTAGGCGAGCACGCCGACGGCCCAGATCCCCTGGGCGCGGGAGATCCTCGGGCGGGGGATCGGCATGGGTCGCACGTCCTGGGTGGGGAGGGGGGCGGGAAGGTGCGGGCGGAAATGACCGCCCTCACACCCTAGTCAATATCCAATAGGATCTGTATCCTCGTTCACACGCCACGACGGGGTTGCGGAACCGTCCCGACCCGCGGCGTGGTCGTACCCAGCGTCCTTCCCGAAGGGACGCGCACATCAGACACAGGAGTCTCACCCCATGACCATCAACACCGTGACCATCGTCGGCGCGGGCTACATGGGCGGCGGCATCGCCCAGGTGCTGGCCATCGCCGGGTTCGACGTGGCGATCGCCGATGTCAGCGTCGAGAACGCGAACGCCTCCCTCGAGCGCCTGAAGAAGGAGGCGAAGGCCTTCGAGGACCAGGGACTGTTCCCCGCCGGCAGCGCCGAGCTCGTCGCGAAGAACATCTCCGCCGGCAAGACCATCGAGGAGGCCGTGGCCGACGTCGACTTCGTCGAGGAGGCCGTGTTCGAGCGCGTCGACGTCAAGCGCGACGTGCTGTCCACCATCTCGAAGCACGCACGGCCCGATGCCATCATCGGCACCAACACCTCCACCATTCCGGTCAAGGAGCTTGAGAGCGCGGTGACCAACCCGGAGCGGTTCCTCACCGTCCACTTCTCCAACCCTGCTCCCTTCATCCCGGGCGTAGAGCTGGTGGCCGGTGAGGCCACCACCCAGGAGTCCATCGACGCGGTCAAGGAGTTGCTGGCCAGATCCGGCAACCAGGGCGCCCAGGTGGCCGACACCCCCGGCATGGTGCTGAACCGCCTGCAGTACGTACTGCTGAAGGAGGCCACCACCATCGTCGAGGAGGGCGTGGCCACCGCCGAGGACGTCGACACCATCGTGCGCACCACCTTCGGCTTCCGACTCGGGTTCTTCGGTCCCTTCGCGATCGCCGACCAGGCCGGACTGGACGTGTACGCCAACTGCTTCGTGACCTTCGAGGACGCCTACGGCGACCGCCTGGCGACCCCGCAGATCCTCAAGGACTCCGTCGCCGCGGACCGCAAGGGCGTCAAGAACGGCAAGGGCCTGCTGGGCGACTACGACCAGGCCACTGCCGAGGAGCTCATCGCCTACCGCAACAAGGCCTACGCCAAGATGTCCCAGCTGCTCGCCGAGCTCGGACCGGCCCCCCGCGCCACCCCCCGCAACAACTGACCATCCCCCACCCCACCTTCGGGTCCACCCCGTCGACCGGGCACCGATGCCCGCGCCGGGACCAATGACCCGTCCCATCCCCTGGAGATCTCTGTGGAAGAACTCGTTCTCGCGGAAAGGCCTGTCTGGCTGCTCCTGACGATCGCCGCCGTGGCGATCGTGCTGCTGCTGGTCCTCATCATCAAGGTGAGGCTGCACGCCTTCTTCTCCCTGCTGATCATCGCCGTTGCCACGGGCCTCGCCGCCGGCATCAGCGTCGCCGACGTCATAGGCGTGGTCATCGCCGGGTTCAGCAACACCGTCGGCACCGTGGCACTGCTGGTCGGCTTCGGAGCTGTGCTGGGCCGATTGATCGAGATCACCGGCGGCGCGCAGGTGCTCGCCGACAAGATGCTCGACACCTTCGGGGAGAAGCGGGCGCCGTTGGCTCTCGCCGTCGCCTCGCTCATCTACGCGTTCCCGATCTTCCTGGATGCCGGCTTCATCGTGATGCTGCCGGTCATCTACACGGTGGCGCGACGCCTGGGCGG
This sequence comes from Brachybacterium sp. p3-SID957, assembly GCF_025144775.1. Taxonomy (NCBI): domain Bacteria; kingdom Bacillati; phylum Actinomycetota; class Actinomycetes; order Micrococcales; family Dermabacteraceae; genus Brachybacterium; species Brachybacterium sp. p3-SID957. The sequence goes on from NZ_JALXKT010000048.1 coordinate 23,510, forward strand.
CTCGTTCATGCTGTACGTGCTGCCCTCGATCGCGTCGTTCATGATGATGCACGCCCTGCTGCCCCCGCACCCAGGTCCCACCGCGGCCGCCACCGTGATGGGTGCCGACGTGGGCCTGGTGATCGTGGTGGGCCTGCTGATCGGCCTACCCACCTGGTACTTCGGTGGCTACCTGGTCGCGCGCGCCATCGCAAAGCGCTACCCGAACACCCCCGTTCCCGCCCTGTTGGGCGATCCGCGTGAGGTGCCGGAGGAGGAGCGTCCATCGTTCTGGGCGATCATCCTGGTGCTGCTGCTCCCGCTGGTACTGATCTTCTTCAACACCGGCTTCTCCACTCTGGAGGCGCAGGGCACTGTCACTGACGGGAACGTCGGGTTCCAGTTCTCCCGCCTCATCGGCGCCACCCCGGTGGCCCTGGCCCTGTCCGCGCTCCTGGCGATGCTGCTGCTGTACGTGATCCCGCGCCGCAAGCGCGGCGAGGAGGTGGGCGGCCTGCTCGAGGAGCTGGTGGACGACGCCCTGGCACCCGTCTGCTCGATCATCCTGATCACCGGCGCCGGTGGCGCCTTCGGTCGCATCCTCACCGAGACCGGCATCGGCGGCGAGGTCGCCGACAGCTTGGACGCGCTGGGGCTGCCCCTGATCGTGGCCGCCTACCTGGTGACCATGGCAATGCGCGTTGCACAGGGGTCCGCGACCGTGGCCGCCACCACCGGCGCCTCGATCATGGCCCCAGCCGTGATCGCCGGGGACTTCGGCACCATTGCCGTGGCCGCCATCGTGATCGCCATCTGCGCGGCCTCGATCGGCTGGTCCCACGTGAACGACTCCGGCTTCTGGCTGATCGGCAAGTTCTGCGGCTTCGACACGGTCACCACGTTCAAGACGTGGTCGGTGGTCGGTACCACGATCTCGCTGCTGGCCTTCGCGCTGTCCAGCGTGCTGTTCGTGATCGTCTCCTGACCG
>NZ_JALXKT010000049.1:0-24085 GCF_025144775.1 Brachybacterium sp. p3-SID957
CACCTCGATGCACTCGCGGCCATCAACGGCCGGCCACAGCCTCGCCGCAGGTGATCTGCAGAACCGCCGTCGCGTGACCGGGTTGTGAACCCGCCCCTGCAGTCCCAGGACGGGGGCAGACCCGACGTCGTGAGCCCGGGGGCAGCACGGGTGCCCCGACCGCGCGGCCCCCCCTCGCACCGCCTGCGGGCCGCCCGCGCCGCGTATACGGGGCCCCTCCCGCAACCGCCTGCTGGGCCCCGCCCGCACCGCCTGTGGGGCCGCCCGCACCGCCTGCGGGGCCGCCATGGCCATGCGTGCTCCTGCTAGCGTGTGGACTGATCGCCCGGTGGGAGATCCGGGCCCAGGGCGCCCCCAGGAGGCCACAGATGATGATCGGCGGAGCAGCAGATCCCGCGGCACGCGCGGAGCAGGAGATCAAGGCACTGTTCGCGGGGGATGACGTGATCGCGCATGCCGTGGACTGGGCGCGCGGTGTGCTGATGGACAAGGGCGTCGACCCCTCCGCTCATCCTCTGCGCGCCATCCGCGCACTGCGTCGCGCCGATCGGCGCCTGGGGGTGGTCCCTGCCCGCTATCTCGTCGATGCCGCCGCCGGTCGGCCCACGAGGCGGGGTCGTGCACGAAGCCCGCTCCTGGAGTGAGGCAGCCCGCACTGAGGGGCAGTGCCGTGTCCGCGCTGACGCCTCGAGAGCGGCGGTCCCCGCACTCACCCGTTCTTGGCACAGCAGAAGGGCCCCGGAGACTGCTCCGGGGCCCTTCTGCGCTCAGCGCGCGGGGGCAGGTGTGCCTTCCGCGGATCAGCGACTCAGTGGACGGCCTTCTCCGCAGGGGTGCGGTAGTCGCCGCCAGTGAGCTGATCGATCGTGTGCTTCTCGTGGCCGGCGTGCTCCAGGGCCTCCCGCAGCTCGGCGGGGCTGGCCGGGGTAATGCTGTCCTTGAAGAAGAACGATGTCGCCGCAGCGCGGAGCGATGAGACGCCGTTGCCGGCCTTGAGCGGACGGTAGTCGTCGTGCTGGACCAGGACCCAGCGGTCGTACTCGTTCAGCGGCTCGTGGATCTCGATCATGTCGCCGGTCTCGGTGCGCACGATGCGGGAGGTCTCCACGCCGTGCAGCGCCTTCTGGTGGGCCTGACGCTGGAGTGACAGGCACAGGCGCTTTGTGATCCAGAACGCGAGCACCGGGGCCACGAAGAACAGGATCCGGTACAGCCACGTGAGGTCGTTGATCGACAGGTCCAACGCGATCGCCAGCAGGTCGTTCGCCGCGGCGAGCACGAGCACGATGTAAACGGTGATCCAGGCGACGCCGAGGCCGGTGCGCACCGGGGTGTTGTACGGCAGGTCCAGCAGGTGGTGCTCCCGGTCATCACCGGTCACCCATGCCTCGATGAACGGGTACAGGGCCAGGAAGCCCAGCATCGCGCCGTAGAACATCATCGGGATCAGCATGTTCCAGGAGAACACGTAGCCGAAGATCGTCGACTCCCAACCCGGGATCAGGCGCAGGCCACCGTCGGTGAACAGCATGTACCAGTCGGGCTGCGAACCGGCTGAGACAGGGGACGGATCGTACGGTCCGTACACCCACACAGCGTTGATGCTGGTGGTGGCGGAGATCAGGGCGATAACGCCGAACACCAGGAAGAAGAAGCCCCCGGCCTTCGCGGTGTACACCGGGAACAGCGGGAAGCCCACCACGTTGCGGTCGGAGCGCCCCGGGCCGGGGTACTGGGTGTGCTTGTGCAGCACCAGCAGCACCAAGTGGATCGCGATCAGTCCCAGGATGGCTGCGGGCACCAGCAGGATGTGGATGGTGTACAGGCGCGGGATGATGTCGGTCCCGGGGAACTCGCCTCCGAACAGCAGGAACGAGATGTAGGTGCCCACCACCGGCATCGACTTCGCCAGGCCGTCCGCGATGCGCAGGCCGTTCCCGGACAAGACGTCATCCGGGAGGGAGTAGCCGGAGAACCCGGCCACCATCCCGAGGATCATCAGGGTGAAGCCGATCAGCCAGTTCAGCTCACGCGGCTTGCGGAAGGCCCCGGTGAAGAACACGCGGAACATGTGCACGTAGATCGCGACCATGAACACCAGGGCCGCCCAGTGGTGCATCTGCCGGAACAGCAGACCACCGGTGACCTCGAAGGAGATCTCCAGCGTGGACTCGAAGGCGCGGGACATGTGCGCGCCCTGCAGCGCCTCGTACGGGCCGTTGTAGATAACCTCCTCCATGGAGGGGTCGAAGAACATGGTCAGGAAGGTGCCGGTGATCAGCAGGATGACGAAGCTGTACAGAGCCACCTCGCCGAACATGAACGACCAGTGGTCGGGGAAGATCTTCCGGGCGAAGAACTTGATGAAACCGCCGCCGGAGACGCGCTGGTCCAGCCAGTCACCGCCGACGGCACCGAGCTTCATCGCGCGCCCCTGCTTCGGGGCCTGCTTCTGGGATGCGGGAGTCGTGGTCGACACGTGATCACTTGTCCTTGTGGATGTCCCAGAAACTGGGACCGATCGGCTCGGGGAAGTCGCCGCGGGCCACCAGGTAGCCCTCGGCATCGACCTCGATCGGGAGCTGGGGGAGCGGCCGGTGGGCCGGGCCGAAGATGACCTTGGCGGCGTCGGTGACGTCGAAGGTGGACTGGTGGCAGGGGCACAGCATGTGGTGCGTCTGCTGCTCGTACAGCGCCACCGGGCATCCCACGTGGGTGCAGATCTTGGAGAAGGCGAGAATGCCCTCGTACCCGTTCGCCAGGCTCTCCTCGTTCTTGCCGAGCTTCGGGTCGATGCGCACGATGACCGTGGCCGCCTTGGCGCGCTCCTCCAGGAAGTGCGGGGTCTCGGAGGTGAGGTCCTCCGGCATCACGTGGATGATCGAGTTCATCGCGACGTCCGAGGCCTTGATGGGGGTGCCGTCGTGGTCCCGGGCCAAGCGCATCCCCGACTTCCAGAAGGTGTGGTGCAGCTTGTTTCCCGGCATCGGACCCAGGGTGGACAGCGGGGCGAGCACAGCGATCGGCAGGGCCGCCAGCGCCGCCACCATCGAGGTGACGATCAGCGGACGGCGGCCGATACCGGACTCGTCCAGGCCATCGCGGATGATGCCCACCGCGGCGTCGCGGGACTCGTCGGTGCTGCGGATCGGGTGCCGCTCCTCGACCACCTCGTCATCGGGCATCAGGGTCTTGGCCCAGTGCACGGCAGCGGCACCGATGAAGAACACGGCGATGGCCAGGCCCAGGCCGATCAGCAGGTTCGACCACCACAGGGCCTCCCAGCTGCCGGACTCGGCGAAGATGTTCCGGTGGTGGGGGGTCACCAGGAAGTACGCGGCCACGAACAGCACGGTTCCCAGCACGGACAGCAGGAACATGCCCGCGACGATGCGTTCGGCGCGCTTCTCGGCCTTGGGGTCGACATCGGCGCGGCGGTGCTCGTGCGGGGGCAGGCCGGGGTTGGGGAACCCGCCGCCCTCGCGGGGTGCGATGGCGCTGACACCGCGGGCGGGGCGGGTTCCGTCGATGTTGTCGTTCACGTGCGAGCTCACTTCGCCTTCGCCCCCAGCCACACGGCACAGCCGGTCAGGAGGGTGAGGATGATGGTCCATGCGTACAGGCCCTCGGTCACCGGACCGAGTGAGCCCAGGGAGATGCCGCCGGGGGAGCCGACCTCCTCGAGCTGATCGAGGTAGGCGATCACGTCGCGCTTGTCCTCGGGGGTGAGGTTGTTGTCGTTGAACACCGGCATGTTCTGCGGGCCGGTCTCCATGGCCTCGTACACGTGCTTGGGCTCCAGGCCCAGCACGGGCGGGGCGTACTTGCCGCGGGTCAGGGCGCCACCGGCACCGGCCGCGTTGTGGCACATGGCGCAGTTGATGCGGAAGATCTCGCCGCCGTTGACCGGATCGCCGCCGGAGAGGTACTCCTCGGCCGGGACGCTCGGGCCGGGGGCCAGGGAGGCCACGTAGGCGGCGAGCTGGCGGGTCTGCTCCTCGTTCATCTGCGGGGGCTTGCGGGCCGCCTGCGCACCGGAGCGCTGCATCGGCATGCGACCGGTTCCCACCTGGAAGTCCACAGCGGCGGCACCCACGCCGATCAGCGAGGGGCCGACAGTCTGACCGTCGGGATCCGTCTGGCCCTCGGCATTGCGACCGTGGCAGGTGGCGCAGTTCGCCAGGAACAGGGCCTCACCCGCAGCGATGTCCTCCTGCGAGTAGGACTCGGCCTGCGCGACGCGCGGCTGGAAGGCGGCATAGAGCCCACCCGTGGCAACCAGCGCCAGCAGCAGTATCACGAGCAATGCCATCGGGTGATGGCGACGTGCGGCGAGTGCCTTCACGGTTCGGACCTCGATTCGTGGAGGGGTCGGGCGGGGACGGGGGACGTACCGGGGAGCAGCGGGTGCTCGATCAGAAGATCGACCAGTTGAAGTCGACCGGGATGGCGTGGCCGGGCATGCGCGACATGATCGGGTCGATCAGGTAGACGATCGCGAACAGGACGATCCACACCACGTCCACGAAGTGCCAGTAGTAGGACACGCAGATCGCGGAGACCTGCTCGTGCTGGGTGAATCGCTGAGCCGCGAAGGCGCGCGCCAGCACCAGCAGGAAGGCGATCAGCCCACCGATGACGTGGATGCCGTGGAAGCCGGTGGCGAGGTAGAACACCGAGCCGAACGGGGAGGACGAGATGGTCACGCCGTGGTGGACCAGCTCTGCGTACTCGAAGGCCTGACCGGAGACGAAGATCGCGCCCATGATGTAGGTGAGGGTGAACCACTCGATCATTCCCCAGCCGGCAATGTTGAAGATCGAGCCGGTGCGGCGCTTGCGGGGCTCGAAGACCCGGCCGCTGGGCAGGCGGCCCTCGGCCATGTACACGCCGATCTGGCAGGTGACGGAGCTGGCGACCAGGATCGAGGTGTTCAGCAGGGCGAAGCCGTGGGTGAAGTTGGCCTGCCCGGCGGCGAAGACGTCCGGCACCATCGACCGGAGCGTGAAGTACATCGCGAAGAGGCCGCCGAAGAACATCAGCTCGCTGGCGAGCCAGACGAACGTCCCGATCTGGGTCGGGTTGGGGCGGCCCACCGCCGGAGCGGCGGGGGCGGGGCGCTCAGTCAGGGTCGCAGTAGTCACGTCACCATTATGTCGTGTCGTCAGATTCAGCGGGACCGGTTCACGACCTCCGGACCCACCGCGGGGCATGGAGCCCGGGCGAACCATGTCAGCATAGCTCCCCTGACGTCGCGTCACGAACCTGGACACGCGACTGCTGTGCAGGTGGTGGCCCTGTGTGAGCGTCGTGACCGATCCGTGATCCCGGCCGCCGCGCCTGACCGCGACGGTGGGATGATCGGGCCATGAACCACGAGAGCACCCCGAGCTGGTCCCGTATCACCGCGCGCCTCGTGCGGGGCGAGGAGCTCACGCACGCCGAGGCGACCTGGGCGATGGACGAGGTCATGAGCGGTGACTCCTCGCCCGTGCAGCTGGCCGGCTTCCTGGTGGCGCTCCAGGCCAAGGGCGTGACCAGCACCGAGCTGGGGGCTCTGGCCGATGCGATGACATCCCATGCCCGCCCGGTCGATGCCCCTGAGCGTGCGATCGACATCGTCGGCACGGGCGGCGACCTCGCCCAGACCGTGAACATCTCGACGATGGCCTCGATGATCATCGCCTCGACGGGGCGCACCGTGGTCAAGCACGGCAACCGGGCATCGACCTCGCGCTCGGGCTCCGCCGACGTGCTCGAGGCGCTCGGCGTGCGCCTGGACCTGCCTGTGCCCGTGGTCGAGGAGCTGGTGCGCAGCATCGGGATGACCTTCCTGTTCGCCCAGGTGTTCCATCCGTCGATGCGCTTCGCCGCTGAGGCCCGCAAGGGTCTGGGCATCCCCACCGTGATGAACATCCTGGGCCCGATCACCAACCCCGCTCGGCCGCGCGCCAGCGCGGTGGGCGTGGCCGATGCCACGGTGGCACCCACGGTGGCCGGAGTGTTCGCCTCGCGCGGCACCAGCGCCCTGGTGTTCCGCGGTCATGACGGCCTGGACGAGCTCACCGTCACCGCGCCCTCGGACGTGTGGGAGGTGCGTGGTGGGCAGGTGCGCGAGCACGTGCTGGACCCGCAGGCCCTGCTGGGTGTGGAGCGCGCCGACCATGACTCCCTGCGCGGCGGCACCGCGGAGGAGAACGCTCAGGTGGCGCGGGACCTCTTCGCCGGCTCGCGGGCGGGCCGCATGGGACCGGTGCGCGACGCGGTGCTGCTGAACGCCGCCGCGGGCGTGCTGGCCTACGACGGGATCGACCAGCCGGCCGCGGATGGGTTCGAGGAGCGCTTCTGCGATTCCTTCGCGGAGGTGCAGGAGGCGCTGGACTCGGGCCGGCCGGCCGATCTGCTGGATCGCTGGGCCCGCGCCTCGCAGGCCGTGTCGCAGGGGAGCTGAGCCCCTCTCAGCCGTCCAGGCCCAGGTCGAAGGCCGCATCCAGGTCGCGCTTGGAGTAGGTCTTGAACGCGATGTTGGTGGTGGTGTCCAGCACGCCCTCCACCTTGCTGAGGCGGTCGGCGATGACTTCGGCGAGGTCCTCGTGGCGGCGCACCCGCACCACCGCGATCAGGTCCACGTCCCCGGTGACCGAGTAAACCTGCTCGACGCCTTCGATGTCGACGATGGCCTGGGCGACCTCGGGGATGCGGTGGGACTCGACGATGATCGAGGCGATGGCGGTGATCATGGATCCTCCTGCGGACCTGGGCCGGTGGGTGTTCACCGGTGAGCCTATGCCCCCGAGGCGCCGGCGGTCCGGGCGAAGCGCTCGGTGAGATGCTCCGGGTCGAAGCGGGCGCGGGCCGGCACCCCCCAGGTGCCCTCCACCAGCACCGTTCGCACCGCCTCCTGCTCGAGCCAGGCCAGCAGGATCTCGGCCTCCTGGTGGTGTCCCTGGCACAGGGGAGCGGCCAGCTCCGCCTCCCCGAGACCCGTCAGTGCCAACGAGCGCGCCGCCGCCAGCGGATCGGCCCGCAGTGGGACCAGGGTGGTGCCGGAGAACCGTCCATGCCTGACCGCGAGCAGCTCCCACCCCCTGCCCCCGATCACTCCCTCGGTGACGGGCCGGGCGGCGATCAGCAGCGGCACCGCGGCCAGCGCCCTCAGCCGGGAGGCCCGACGGGCGGCCCGGAGATAGGTGAGGGTGAGCTGGCGGATGCGCTCGGCGTCCTCGTAGCGCCCAGCGTTGACGTGGGTGCGCATGCGGATCGCCGCGTGGTCGAGCACCTCCCCGGGATCCTCCAGCATCGCGCGTCGGATCCGCGCTCTGTGCCCCTGGTCGCTGAGACCGGCGTCACGGGACGATCCCTCGAAGCTCGCGGCCCGTCCGAGCACCGCATCGGTGAGCAGTCCCTTGAGCGGCTCCAGGTCGTGACGGGAGGCCAGCGGGCCGATCTGCGCGGACCCGTCGGCCTCGTCCCGGGCCAGGCGTGCCGCGCGCAGGCCCTCCCTGCCGGAGCCGAGGCGCAGCCACAGGGCCTTCTCAGGGGTGAGTCCGCGGCGGTTCGACGGAGGCTTGGTGGCGCCGATGATGCGCAGCTCCCGCACCGCCGCCTCCGTCGGGGTGGTGCACTCGATGGTGCGGATCGATTCCGCGCGGGGCAGCATGTCCAGCACCCGGCGGCGGGTCTCGGCGGCGGTGAAGTAGGTGCGCACCCGGCTTCGCAGGTTCCGGGAGGTGCCCACGTAGAGCACCTGGCCGTGCGCGTCCAGGAACTCGTACACCCCGGGCACCGGTGGCACCGCGGCCGCCAGGTGCTTCTTGCGCAGCTGGACCGGGGTGGCGCGCCTGTGGGCAGAGGCCAGATCCTCCAGCGTGGTGGCTCCCTGGGCGCCGAGGCGGGCGATGATCGCGTGCAGCACGTCCACCGTGGCGCGGGCATCGGACAGTGCCCGGTGATCGGGCTGGACGGCAGCGCCGACGTGGGCGGCCAGGGTGGACAGGCGGTGGTCGCGCACCTCGTCCCGTCGGTACACGGTGCGCGCCAGCGCCAGTGTGTCCAGCACCGGCGGCCCCGGCCAGGGCACGTGGTGCCGGGAGGCGTGCGCTGTGAGGAAGCCGATGTCGAAGCGGGCGTTGTGCGCCACCAGCGCCGCGTCCCCCACGAAGTCCAGGAACATTGGCAGCACCGTGCCGATGTGCGGGGCGCCGGCGACGGTGGCGTCCGTGATGCCGGTGAGCGAGGCGATGTAGGCAGGGATCGGTCGCTGCGGATCCACGAAGGTGCGGAACTCACCGAGCACCTCGCCGCCGCGCACCTTCACCGCGCCGATCTCCGTGATGGCGTCCTCGGTGGGGTTCGTCCCGGTGGTCTCCAGGTCCACCACCACCAAGGTGGCCTCCGCCAGCGGGGTGCCCAGATCGTCGAAGCTCAGCTGCTGGCGCGGCGGACGGCGGGTGGACATGTCCTGCAGACTACGACGAGGCCCCGACACCCGAGGACGGGTGGCGGGGCCTCGCGCGACAGCGGCGAAGCGGCGCTGCTCAGTTCGAGGGCTTGGGCCCGGAGTAGATCTTCTCGATCACATCGGCGAAGTCCTTGACCACCACATTGCGCTTGAGCTTCATCGAGGGGGTGAGGTACCCGTTCTCCTCGGTGAAGTCCGTGTCGATGATCTCGAAGGTGCGGATCGACTCCGCTCGCGAGACCGACTGGTTGGCCTTGTCCACCACCTGCTGCAGCTCGGCGCGCACCTTCTCGTTGCGACCGGCCTCCTCGATGCTCATCTCCGGCAGGCCGTTGTTCTTCAGCCAGGTGGGCAGCATCTCCGGGTCCAGGGTGAGGATCGCGGCGACGAAGGGCTTCTGGTCGCCGATCACCACGCACTGGCTGACCAGCGGGTGGGAGCGCAGCTGGTCCTCCAGCTGGGCGGGGGAGACGTTCTTGCCGCCCGCGGTGACGATGACCTCCTTGGAGCGGCCGGTGATGGTCAGTGAGCCGTCCTCGTCCAGGGAACCGATGTCACCGGTGCGGAACCAGCCGTCACGCATGGCCTCCGCGGTCCCCTCGGGGTTGTTGTGGTAGCCCTTGAAGACCATCACGCCCTTGACCAGGATCTCACCGTCGTCGTCGATCGCCACGGTGGAACCGGGCAGGGGCGGGCCCACGGTGCCGGGCTTGACCGACCACGGCAGGTTCACGCACACCGGGGCGGTGGTCTCGGTGAGCCCGTAGCCCTCCAGCACGGTCACCCCGATGCCGCGGAAGAAGTGCGCCAGACGCGCCCCGAGCGGGGCTCCTCCCGAGACGGCCCAGGAGACGTCCCCGCCCATGGCGCCGCGCAGCTTGGCGTACAGCAGCTTGTCGAAAGCGGCGTGCTTGAGCTTGAGGGTCAGCGGGACCTTCCCGGCGGAGAGGGCCTTGGAATAGGCGATGGCCGTATCGGCACCGGCGGAGAAGATCTTGCCCTTGCCGCCGGCGATGGCCTTGGCCTCGGCGCTGTTGTAGACCTTCTCGAACACGCGGGGGACCGCGAGCAGGAAGGTGGGCTTGAACTTCGCCAGGTCCTCCATCAGGTTCTTGGTGTCCGGGGTGAAGGCAGTGGTGACCGGCCAGGAGGCGGCCACCACCACGAGCAGGCGAGCGAACACGTGCGCGATCGGCAGGAACATCAGCATTCGTGAACCGGGGGGCAGCACGTGCTCGCCCAGCAGGTTCAGCGCGCTGCGGGCGGTGTCCACGAAGTTCGCGTGGGTGAGCTCGGCGCCCTTGGGGCGACCGGTGGTGCCCGAGGTGTAGATGATGGTCGCGACGTCCTCCAGGCGCCGGGAGGTGCGGCGCGCCTCCAGCTCGTCGTCGCTGACGTCCTTCCCGCGCTGCTTGAGCTCCTCGATGATGCCGTCCTCGAGCACGCCGATGCGCTCCAGGGCGGGCAGCTCACCGCGCACGGACTCCATGTCCTCGCAGTGGCGCCTGGCCTCCACCACGGCGAAGCGGGCCCCTGCATCCGAGGCGATCCACTGGATCTGGCTGGGGGAGGAGGTCTCGTAGATGGGGACGCTGACGCCGCCGGCGAACCAGACCGCCCAGTCCACCAGCACCCACTCGTAGCGGGTGCGCGACATGATCGCGACCACGTCACCGGAGCCGACGCCGGAGGCGATCAGGCCCTTGGCCACCGCCTTGACCTCCGCCACGAAGTCACCGACGGAGAGAGGGCGGTAGGTGCCGGAGCCGTCGGCGAGTTCGAAGATCGGGGTGCGTGGATCGGACTGCAGTCGACCGAGCAGAAGGTCGGTGGTGTTCTCGTCCTCACGGCTGGTGTGCTGGGCGGCGGTGCCGAACTGCTTCATCGAATCTCCTTCGATCCGGATCGGACGCGGCTCCTGGGCGCCGGGCACCCGCCCGGAAGCGCTGGTGGGGTCTGGGGAAGTCTACGTCAGTGCGTCCTACGATGGACCCCGACAACACGGATCGGACGTGCCGGGACGCGGCGCGTCGGGGAAGAGGATTCATGCTCTCCATCGGAGTGGACATCGGCGGCACCAAGATCGCGGCGGGCGTCGTGGACGAGGACGGCACCATCATCGCCGCCACCACTCGCAGCACCCCCGCCACCGACCCCGAGCTGATCGAGGCCGGAGTCGCTGATGCGGTGGCCGAGCTGCGCTCCGAGCACGATGTGGTGGGCATCGGCGTGGGGGCTGCCGGTTTCGTCGGGGCGGATCGTCGCACCGTCGTGTTCGCCGCCAACCTGGCGTGGAGGCACCGGAACCTGGCCGAGGAGCTCGAGCGCCTGGTCTCGCTCCCGGTGGTGGTGGAGAACGACGCCAACGCCGCCGGCTGGGCGGAGTTCCGCTTCGGTGCGGCCACCGCGGCCGAGAACATGCTGATGGTCACCGTGGGGACCGGCCTGGGCGGGGCGATCGTCATGAACGGGCAGCTGGTGCGGGGCAGTGGGGGCTTCGCCGGGGAGATCGCGCACATGACGGCCGTGCCGCAGGGACAGTGGTGCGGCTGCGGTCGCCGCGGCTGCCTCGAGCAGTACACGGCCGGCACCGCCCTGGTGCGCACCGCGAAGCGGCGCGCCGCCACCGGTGACCCGCTCATGGGGCCGCTCGTGCAGGCGGCCGGCGGGGCGAAGAAGGAGATCGACGGCCCCCTGATCACCCGGCTGGCCCAGCAGGGGGACCCCGGTGCCCGGGAGCTGATCGCCGAGATCGGCGGCTGGCTGGGCGAGGGGCTGGCCTCGATCGCGGCGCTGCTGGATCCCGAGGTGATCGTCGTCGGAGGTGGTGTGAGCGCAGCGGGCGACCTGCTGCTGGACCCCGCCCGCGAGGCCTATGCGGCGAACCTGACCGCGCGGATGCACCGTACCGTCGCGCCGTTCGAGCAGGCCCTGATGGGCAATCGAGCCGGGATCGTGGGGGCGGCCGACCTCGCCCGCTGACCCGCCTGTGCCCTCCCGGGGTGCCTCGGGCGAGGCGGGCTCGGTCCGCAGCTGCTAGACCTGGACGCCGTCGCCCTCGCGGTGCGTCGGCGCGCGCAGCAGCAGGGCGATCACCCCGCCGAGGGCCACCAGGCCACCGAGCCCTCCGATCCATGGGGGCAGGGCCGGCACCACCGCCACCACCAGCAGGGCCGCGAGCCCACCGATGAGGGCGGTCCAGGACCACAGGGCGCGTGGTGTCGGCTCCGGCAGGTCCGGGTCCGGAGGGACGAAGTCGCCCATCCAGGCGTCCGGGGCGAGCGCGTCGATGTCCTCCTCGTCCTCCAGCTCGCGTGGCGGCCTGGGACCTCGACCGCGGGAGGGGTGCGCAGCCCTGGCCTTGGCGCGGTCCTCCTCGGTGGGCGGCTCGGAGGGGGAGTCGGGGCTGTGGGGGTGGTGCCGGTCCTCACCGCGGGCCGCCGGCTCCCGCGGTGCCTGCCCGGGCGGCAGCAGCACGCCTTCGGCCTCGAGAAGGCGGGCGAACTCCAGATCGACGTCGCGCGGATCCTCGCTGCGGGAGTCCTGCGGGCCGCCGCTCATACCGGCCGTCCCTTCGGCTCGGGCACGTGCTGGTCCAGGAATCGTGCCGAGGTGTCGAACAGCAGAGGGGCGTCGTGGTCCAGAGTGGCCACGTGGTGGCTGCGCAGCAGGGGGAGCCGCTCCACCGGGCCTCGTACGCCCGCGGCGATCGCGCGGCTGTCCCGTGCGGGCACGGTGTGGTCCTCCCGCGAGGTGGCCAGCAGCACCGGGACGTCGACCGCGTCCAAGGAGCGCCGGACCTGGGAGAACAGTCCCCGCAGCTCGCCCACGGCCCGCACCGGGAGCCTGTCGTACCCCTCCTCGCTCACCCCCGGGGCGGCGATGTCCGAGGCGATCCCCGGCAGCGTGGGCACGAACGGGGCGATCAGGCCGGACAGCGCTGCCACGGGCGGCAGGCTCAGTCCCGGATTCACCAGCACCAGCGCGGCGATGCGGCCGCGCAGACCGGGATCTGCGGCCAGCAGCAGTGAGAGGGCGCCGCCCATGCTCAGACCGCCCACGGCGATGGGGCCGTGCTCGGCGGAGAGCTCCTCGGCGACGCCACGGACATGTCCGTACCAGTCCTGCCACCGGGTCCGCGCCAGCTCCCGCCAGTCGGTGGCGTGACCGGGCAGCAGCGGCAGCTCCACCTCCCACCCGCGCCCGGCGTGATCCTCGCCCCAGGGCCGCATGGACTGCGGCGAGCCCGTGAAGCCGTGGCAGAGGAGCAGCGCGCCGCGCAGGTTAGAGTGACCTCGCGCGCGCCATGGGCGGGACAGTTCGCTGAACTCCATGACTCCATGGTCGCACTAGCGCCGCCCAGGCACATCACCGTCCAGCGCTGTCACAGCGCACCCCAGGAGAGCTCGTGTTCTACGCCTTCGCCAAAGTGGTCGTCGGGATCCTGGTCAGGCTGATCTGGAATCCCACCATCACCGGCGAGGAGCGGATCCCGCGGAAGGGCCCGGTGATCCTCGCCTCCAACCATGTCTCCTACGCGGACACCGTGGTGATGCCGTTGCAGGTCTCCCGCGCGGTGCACTTCCTGGGCAAGTCCGACATCTTCAAGGGCGGGTCACCGCTGAACCAGGTGTTCGCACTGGTGCTGCGGGGCCTGCACGTGATGCCGGTGGACCGTTCCGGCGGCGCGGCCTCGCGCTCCGCGATCGAGGCCGGGCTGACGGTGCTCGGCGAGGGCAAGGTGCTGGGCATCTATCCCGAGGGCAGCCGGAGCCCCGATGGACGCCTCCACAGGTTCAAGACCGGCACCGCGCGCTTCGCCCTGGCGACCGGGGCGCCGGTGGTGCCGGTGGCGATGGTGGACACCTTCGAGGCGCATCGTGGCAGGAAGATGTTCCCCCACCGCCGCCCGCAGATGAGGGTGGTGATGGGGGAGCCCATCGATGTGGCGGCGCTCGCCGAGGCCTTCGATGGCCTTGAGGAGGGGCGCCTGCTGCGCGCGGTCACCGAGGTGATCCGGGAGCGGGTCCAGGAGCTCTCGGGCCAGGAGTACGTCGATGAGTACGCCTCCGACGTGAAGCGCCGCCTGCGGGCGGAGGTCGACCGTCCCACCTGATCCGGTCGGCCCGTCGGGGGGTCCCGCACCCTGGACGCGTCCGGGAATCCCCGCGTCACCGCCTATCCTGGCCGGGTGAGACACTTCAGCCCCGACGCTCCTGCCCGCGCCCATTCCTTCTCGCTGTCCTCGGCCGACGCCGGTCTCGAGGCCCTCGGGGCGTGGCGCGAGTATCCGCGGGTGCAGCAGCCGGTGTGGCCGGAGGAGTCCGAGCGCGCGCAGGTGTTCGACACCCTGCGCTCCGCGCCCCCGCTGGTGTTCGCAGGTGAGGTGGACGTGCTGCGCGATCGGGTCGCCTCGGCCGCCCGTGGGGAGGCCTTCCTGCTGGCCGGCGGGGACTGTGCCGAGACCTTCGCCGACTCCACGGCCGACAGGATCCGCAACAAGATCCGCACCATCCTGCAGATGTCCGCGGTGCTCACCTACGGGGCCTCCGTGCCGGTGGTGAAGATGGGCCGGATGGCCGGGCAGTTCGCCAAGCCCCGCTCCTCCGACGTGGAGACGCGCGATGGTCTCACCCTGCCCACCTACCGCGGCGATGCCGTCAACGACTACGCCTTCACCCCGGAGGCGCGGCGCCCGGACCCCCACCGCCTGTGGAGGATGTACACTTCCAGCGCGACCACGCTGAACCTGCTGCGTGCCTTCACCGGCGGCGGCTTCGCGGACCTCCGCGAGGTGCACTCCTGGAACCAGGGGTTCACCTCGGGCCCCGGGTACGACCGCTACGAGCGCCTGGCCGCGCAGATCGACAAGGCGATCCGCTTCATGGCCGCGATCGGCGCGGACTTCGACGCGCTCAAGGTGGTCGAGTTCTACGCCTCCCACGAGGCGCTGCTGCTGGACTACGAGGAGGCGCTCTCGCGCATCGACTCGCGCACCGGTGAGATCTACGGCTGCTCCGGCCACTTCCTGTGGATCGGCGAGCGCACCCGAGACATCGACGGCGCCCATGTGGACTTCATGTCCCGTCTGCGCAACCCCATCGGCGTGAAGCTGGGCCCTACCGCGACGGTGGACGACGCCCTGCGGCTGATCGACAAGCTCGATCCCGAGCGGGAGCCCGGCCGCCTCACGTTCATCACCCGCATGGGGGCCGGGAAGATCCGGGACCGCCTGCCCGCCCTGGTGGAGGGAGTGCGGGATTCCGGTGCCCAGGTGGCCTGGGTCACCGATCCGATGCACGGCAACACCATCACCTCCTCCAATGGGTACAAGACCCGGCGTTTCGAGGACATCCTCGACGAGGTGGTCGGCTTCTTCGAGGTGCACGAGGCCGCCGGCACCGTCCCGGCCGGTCTGCACATGGAGCTGACGGGCGATGACGTCACAGAGGTCCTGGGCGGCACCGGTGAGATCGACGAGGCCGGCCTGGAGCGCCGCTACGAGACCCTCGTGGATCCGCGCCTGAACCACCAGCAGTCCCTCGAGCTGGCGTTCCTGGTCGCCGAGATGCTGGCTCGTCGCTGATGCCGTCTGTCCCCTGGGGGGCATCGCCCCGGCCCCGGACGGGCCGGGGCGTCAGAACACCGTGATGGTGACGGTGGAGCCCTTGGCGAGTTCGCTGCCGGCGGCCGCGGACTGCTCATAGACCAGGCCGAACACGGGTTCGCCGCGGTCGTGCTGCACGGAGACCGTGAAGCCGGCTGCCTCCAGGGTGGCCTTCGCATCGGCCTCGCTCTGGCGGAAGACGTCCGGTACGGTCACCATCTCCGGCCCCAGCGAGGTGACGATCCGCACCGTGTCACCGCGGTGCAGGGTTCCCGAGGCCGGGTCCTGGGAGATCACGGCACCCTTCGGCACCGACCCCGAGTGCGCCTGGGCGCTGGAGACCTCGAACCCGGCGGCCTCCAGCGCGGCACGTGCATCGGACCCGCCGCGGCCCCTCTGGTCCGGTACCGTGATCGGCTCGCGCCCCTGCGAGAGGACCACATGGACCTCGCCACCGGCAGGCAGTGCCTCGGCCTCGGAGGACTGAGAGATCACGTGGCCCTCGGGGACGGTCTCCGAGTAGGACGGCTCGTCCTCCACCAGCGCGAGGCCCTGCTCCTCGACGGCCTGGCGTGCTTCCTCGACCCCCATGCCCTCCAGAGAAGGGACCGGGAAGGTCTGCTGCCCTTTGGAGACGATCACCTGCACATCGGTGCCGCGCTTGACGATGGTGCCGGTCGAGGGGGAGGAGCTGATCACGTGCCCGGCAGGCACGGTGTCGCTGAAGCGCTCCTCGGTGCGGGTGGAGAGATCCGCTGAGGCCAGCGCGGCCTCCGCATCGGAGAGCTGGGTGCCGGCCAGCACCGGCACGGAGCGGTCCCCGCCCGGCCCGGCGGTGGCGTACCAGTCCACGCCTGCCCAGCCGCCCACTCCCAGGGCCCCCGCCAGCAGCAGCGAGGCCAGTGCGGTCACCGGGCGGGAGCGTCGGCGGGTGCCGTGGGGCAGGTGGCGTCCGCGGCGGGTCCGCGGCAGTGGAAGGGCGACGACGCGCGGAGGGAGATCCTCCGGGCCTGTGCCTTCGCCCGGGCCGGGTGGCTCAGCAGGGACTGCCCCATCGGTGCCCTCTGGATCAGCGGGATGCCCGGCTGTGCCGTGCTCGCTCGTCGGCTGCGTGCGCATCTCGCTGGGGAAGCTGCGCGCCTCGGAGCTGATCTGGGAGACGACGTCCGTGAGCGGGACCGTCAGCCGGGGAACCTCCCCGGTGGAGTCGAGCTCCCGTGGCTCCGGGCGGGCGTCGAGGACCCCGGGGGGCAGCGTGCGCTGCAGCTCGCGCACCGCTCGCAGGAGGTCCCCGGCCGTGGCCGGGCGCTGCTGCACGTTGCGGGCGGCGGCCCAGGTGACGAGGGAGTCGAGCGCGGAGGGGATCGCGGTAGCCAGCGATGAGGGAGCCGGGATGTCCTCGTGGACGTGCTGGAAGGCGATGTGCACGGGCTGCTCACCGCGGAAGGGCTGCAGCCCCGTCAGCATCTCGAACACCATCACCCCGAGGGAGTACAGATCGCTGCGCTCATCGCAGTGGCCGCGGGTGACCACCTCAGGACTGATGTAGGCGACGGTGCCCAGCAGGGTGGCGCTGGCGGAGGACTGAGCGGTGCCCACCGCGCGGGCCAGGCCGAAATCGGCCACCTTCACCACGCCCTCGGGGTCGATCAGCACGTTCTCGGGCTTGATGTCGCGGTGAACGATCCCTGCTTCGTGAGCGGCGGCCAGGGCCTCCAGCACCTGCGCGGTCACATCGAGGGTCTCGCGCACGCTCATCCCCTCCGGCTGCCCCAGCCGGGCGCGCAGAGTCTGTCCCTCCACCAGCTCCATCGCCAGGTAGATGCGATCTCCGTCCTCGCCCTGGTCGAAGACGCCGACCACGTTGCGATGCGCCAGGCGCGCGGCTGCACGGGCCTCGCGGGCGAACCGGCGGCGGAAGTCCTCGTCCATCGCGAGGTGGGGGTGCATGATCTTCAGCGCGACCACGCGGTCCAGTCGCTGATCGTGCCCGCGGTGCACGGTCGCCATGCCACCGCGCGCGATGAGGTCCTCGACCCGGTAGCGTCCGTCCAGGAGCAGGTCGAGGCCGGGGGAAGTCGGCGCACTCACGCTGTCACTGTAGGGCTCAGGTCTGTGGTAACGGAGCAGCGACACACGCGCGCGCGAGTCGACCCGGACACAGCGGCTCCCGCACGCGCGACGGCTCCCGCGCGCACGATGCGGCACGGGCATGGCACCCTGGGGGCGTGAACGAGCTCGATGACCTGATCCCTGAATGGCTCTCCCTGCCGGAGGTCGCCCGCATCCTCGACATCGAGGTGTCCAAGGTGCGCCGCCTGATCGACGACGGCGAACTGGTGGCCGTGCGGCGCGGCGACCCCGTGGTCCGCTCGGTGCCGGCCGACATGCTGCTCGACGGCCAGGTGGCCCCGCACCTCGCCGGCACCATCACCGTTCTCCGCGACGGCGGATTCGAGGACGAGGAGCTGCTGCGGTGGCTCTTCACCGAGGACGACACCCTGCCGGGTCGACCCATCGACCACCTCCGGCGCGGCCAGCGCGGGGAAGTGCGCCGGCGAGCCCAGGCGATGGCCTTCTGACGCCGGTGGGCCGCGCCTCCTGATCGAGGCTCAGCGCGGCAGCGAGTCGGTGTCGGTGGCCTGCGCGGCCAGGGTGAGCAGGCCGGCCCGTCCCAGTTCCCCGAGGGCGTCGGTGCCCTCGAGCAGGGCCCTGGCGGCACCGGCCCGTTGCCGCACGTCCTGCGCAACCGAGGCGACCGCCCCGCTGTCCACCATCAGTGCGTGCACGGCCCGGACATCGTCCGGGTGCGCGGCAGGGTTCCCGATGGTGCGCTCGAGCAGTGCGAGCTCGTCCTCGTCGGCATGCGCAACGGTGCGGGCCAGCAGCACGGTCCGCTTGCCCTCGACGATGTCCCCGCCGGTGGGCTTGCCGGTCTGATCCTCGTCCCCGACCACGCTCAGCAGGTCGTCCCGCAGCTGGAAGGCGGTCCCCACCTCGATGGACCAGCGGGAGAGCAGGCCCAGCAGCTGATCATCGGCCCCCATCAGCGCAGCTCCCATCCGCACGGGGCGCAGCACCGTGTACGGGACCGTCTTCCACCGGATCACCTCCAGCGCCGCCGCCTCCGGTCCCGATTCCTCCCGGTCCGCCACGGCATCGACCCCGGCGTGCCCGGTGCCCGTCGTCCTCCGTGCGGTGTCCAGCCCCCCGGCCTGGTGCAGGATGTCCAGGTACTGGCCGCACATCACCTCGGTGCGCAGCGCGTCGAACTCCGCGCGGGCGCGCCCGGCGGCCTCGCTCGAGTCGAGGGCCTGCGAGAACAGCTGCTCGGCCCAGCTGAGGGTGAGATCGCCGAGCACGATCGCGACCGCCACCCCGAACTCGTCGGAGGAGCCGGCCAGGGACCGGTGCCGATGAGCTGCGGACTGCTCGACGTGCAGGGCCGGTCGGCCGCGACGGGTGGGGGAGTGGTCGATCACGTCGTCGTGCATGAGGGCGGCCGCCTGCACCAGTTCGATGGCGGCGCCGCTGAGGGCGAGGCCCGCGACCTGTTCGTCGGTGGGCGGCTCGGGCAGCGCCGCCAGCCCGCCGAAGAAGCAGAAGCGGGGCCGCAGCATCTTCCCGCCGGCAAGGTAGCGCTCCAGCGAGTCCACCAGCGTCAGCGCCTCCGGGGCGATCCTGCCGAGCTCCCCGCGCCGATCCCGGATCAGCGCGCGGTGCACCGCCTGCACCTCCTGGACCAGGCGTTGGTCGAGAGCGTGCAGGTCGGGGGTGGAGCCGGAACGGGCAGGAGCAGTCATGGGGGTCCTTCCTTCGCTGATCCCCGATCCTGTCACGAGCTGCCTGTGCCGCGGGTGCGAGGCTCCTACGGCGCTCCTACGGCGCCAGGTTCCTCCCCATCGTCCGGATGTCCCCAGGAACGCAAGGGCGGTGGCCGCGGTTCGTGGTCCTCGGGAGGCTTCAGGCATGACGACCGAGACCCCGCCCTACCCCGAGTCACCACGGGTCATCCGCACCGATGACCCCGCTGAGCTGCTGGCCGCCGCGCGGCTCAGCTTCGGCGCCGTTCCTCGTGACTGCCTGCTGATGGTGGGCCATGCCGGGCACGGCACCCGCCCCGTCCTGACCTGCTCACCCGTGCGCGAGATGAGCGAGCCGGCCGGCCGGGAGCACCTCGAGAACCACTTCACCCTGATGAGGGAGCGGGGATGCACCGGTGCGCTGGCCCTGCTGATCGCCGGTGACGGCACCGAACCGGTGGATGCCCACGAGATCGACGACTGGGCGGGCGTCCTGGCACCGATGGTCCTGGACGTCGCTGCGCGGATGCTGCCCGATCCGTTCCCCGTGCACCCGATGTGGGTGCTGGGTGACGGCAGCGTCCGCCAGGTGCTGCTCGTTGCGGGTGAGGGTGATGCCCCCGGGGAGGTCTGGGTCTCGCCCGCCGACGAGCTGCTGCCCTTCGATCGCACCCGAGCAGCGATGGAGGCCGTGCTGGAGGGTCGCAACCTCCGCCGAGGACGAGCCGAGCGCAAGGCCCTCCGCGCCCTGGGCGCACAGCTGGCACTGCACCCGGCCAGCGGTGAGCCGGCCGCGGCCGCCGATCTGTTCGCCCGGGCCCGGGAGTCGGTGTCCCGGCTGGCGGCAGCCGGGCAGGCCGGTGGCACCGGGAGCGACCGCTTCGTGACGGACTGTGAACAGCTCTGCGCGATGCTCTCGGCGCTCGCCGTGGACGCCGTCCATTGGGAGCTCCTCGCCGTGTGCGTGGATCGGGGCTCGCGCCGATCTGTCGATCGGGAGGAGCTGCTGCAGGAGCTCACCAGTGACCCGTCGCGTCGACCGGATGCAGACGTCTGCGCAGGTGGGGACTGGTATCACAGCCTCGAACTGCTGCGTGATGCGGCCGCGGGCGCGATGGACGGGCCCGATCCCGCCAGCGCGGCGGTGGCGCGGGACGCGTGGCGGGGCATCACCGCGGTGCTGACCCTGCTGTCGTGGTGGAACCACCGCTTCGCCGCCGCCGGGGACCTGGTGGACGATCTGCTGCGGCGCGATCCGGCATCGACTCTGGCACCCTTGCTCGCAACGATGATCGACACCCCGATTCCCCCGGCGTGGTGGCCGGAGGAGTGAGCCCAGAGGGAGGAGCCCACGTCGATGACCGCACTCAGCGCCCTGTCCCCTCGCACTCGGCCGCAGCCCTCCCACGAGCAGGCGGATGCGGCCGCAGTCCCCCTCCCCGCCAGCGGGGCCTGGCGGCCCGAGCACGGGGCCGGGGATCGGCGGTTCGCCTCCGTCGGCCCGCTCCGCCTGGAGAGCGGCGTGCTGCTGGATGACGTGCAGATGGCGTACGAGACCTGGGGGCAGCTCGACGCTGACGGCAGCAATGCGGTGCTGGTCCTGCACGCGCTGACCGGTGACTCCCACGTCCGCGGCGCGGCCGGTCCAGGGCATCCCAGCGGGGGCTGGTGGGAGCAGATGGTCGGGCCCGGCCGCCCGATCGACACCGATCGCTACTTCGTCATCGCCCCGAACGTGCTGGGCGGGTGCCAGGGCAGCACCGGACCCAGCTCAGATGCTGCCGATGGTCGCCCCTGGGGCTCGCGCTTCCCCCGGGTGACCGTGCGGGACCAGGTCTCGGCCGAGCGCGCTCTGCGCGACCAGCTGGGCATCGACCGCTGGGCGCTGGTCATCGGCGGCTCCATGGGCGGGATGCGGGCACTGGAATGGGCGGTAAGCCATCCGCAGGAGGTCCAGCGGCTCGCCGTGATCGCCAGCGCCGCCCGGGCCAGCGCCGACCAGATCGCCTGGAACAGCGCCCAGATCGCCGCCATCGAAGCTGACCCCGGCTTCCACGGCGGGGACTACTACCACCTGGGCCCGGGTGAAGGCCCCCATCGTGGCCTCGGGATCGCACGCCGCATCGCCCACACCACCTACCGCACCGCCGAGGAGCTGGAAGCACGCTTCGCGAACCGCGCCCAGGGGGAGGAGGACCCCCTGCACGGCGACGGCCGCCATCAGGTCACCAGCTACCTGGACCATCACGCGACCAAGCTGGCACGACGCTTCGATGCGAACTCCTATCTGACCCTCGTGCGCTCCATGAACGCACACGACGTGGGCAGGGGCCGCGGGGGACTGGCGAAGGCGCTCGGCCGGGTGCGTGCCCGCACCCTGGTGGTCGCGATCACGACGGACCGGCTGTTCCCCCGACCACTCGTCGCCGAGACCGCCCAGCACATCGACGGGGCGGTCATGCACTGCGCCTCCTCACCGATCGGCCATGACGCGTTCCTTCTGGCACACCCGCACCTGGATCGGTGGATCGTCGAACTGCTGGCCCGTTAGTCTGACCCGATACGTCGCAGCCCGTGGCCGCCTGGCGCCACGGCGAGGAGGGGCACAATGACCATCGTCGTCGGGTACTCACCGTCCGGTCAGGGCAGAGCGGCGCTCCACGCCGCTCTCAGACATGCGGTGCGGGTCGGCGAGGACCTGGTGGTCGCCTCCCACCTGTACAACGATCCGGAGACGGGCCCGGCAGTCGCCTCTGAGCAGACCGTGCTCGCGGACTGCCGCGCCACGGGCCTCGACCTGCCGGAGATCACCGTGCGCAGCTGTGGCACGAGGGACGTCGGTGAGTTCCTGCTGGATCTCTCCGAAGAGCTCGAGGCCACGCTGGTGGTGATCGGGCTGCACCGCAAGTCACCGATCGGCAAACTCAACCTGGGAGCCTCCGCACGTCGCGTCGTCCTGGGGGCCTCCTGTCCGGTTCTCGCGGTCAAGGACGATCCGACAGCTGCCGCGGACATCCGGGAATAACGCCGATCACGAGGCGTTATACTTCCAAGGCTTGACGGCATCGCGCCTTTGCGCGCCGCGAAACCGGAACAGGATCCGGGAACGCGGCCCGGGCGCGGCATCCGCAGGCCGCGCTGAGACGACTGATCGCCCGAGCTGAACGGCGCACCACTGGGTGCGCCATCGGAAGAAGGAACTCTGTGACCTCCTCCAAGACCGCTGAGACCGCTGACGCCCCGATCGACGAGACCGAGAAGGCGGCCGCGGGCACCCGTGCCCGCAAGCCGGCATCCAAGAAGTCCACCGGCGGCACCGCGAAGCCGGCCGCCACCAGCCGTCGGAGCTCCAGGGCCGCCAAGGGGAAGGCCGCCGAGGAGGCCGCGGCCGACGTCGCCGAGGGCACCGAGGACGGCTCCGACGTCCCCGCAGAGACCGAGGCCCCGGCCACGAGGGCCGCCGCCAAGTCCCGGACCGCCGCCAGGAAGAAGACGGCCGCGGCCAAGGAGGACAAGGACGAGGAGAAGATCGAGGGCGAGGAGCCGGCCACCGAGGGCGAGGACGCCGAGGCCGAGAAGGACGCGGCCTCCGGTGACGAGTCGGTCGAGGAGTCCGGCGGTTTCGTGTTCTCCGCTGCGGAGGACGACTCCCCGGCCCAGCAGGTCGTCACCGCCGGCGCCACGGCCGATCCGGTCAAGGACTACCTCAAGCAGATCGGCAAGGTCGCGCTGCTGAACGCCGCGCAGGAGGTGGAGCTGGCCGAGCGCATCGAGGCGGGGCTCTACGCGGAGCAGAAGCTGAAGAACGACGAGTCCCTCACGGGCAAGGACGGCCGCCTCACGAAGGCCGGCCGTGAGATGACGATCATCGCCGAGGACGGCCGCGCCGCCAAGGACCACCTGCTGGAGGCGAACCTGCGCCTGGTGGTGTCCCTGGCCAAGCGCTACACCGGCCGCGGCATGCTGTTCCTGGACCTGATCCAGGAGGGCAACCTGGGCCTGATCCGCGCCGTCGAGAAGTTCGACTACACCAAGGGCTACAAGTTCTCCACCTACGCCACGTGGTGGATCCGCCAGGCCATCACCCGCGCCATGGCGGACCAGGCCCGCACCATCCGCATCCCCGTGCACATGGTCGAGGTCATCAACAAGCTGGCCCGTGTGCAGCGGCAGATGCTGCAGGACCTGGGCCGGGAACCCACCCCGGAGGAGCTCGCCAAGGAGCTCGACATGACCCCCGAGAAGGTCGTCGAGGTCCAGAAGTACGGCCGCGAGCCGATCTCCCTGCACACCCCGCTGGGCGAGGACGGCGACAGCGAGTTCGGCGACCTCATCGAGGACTCCGAGGCCGTCGTCCCGGCTGACGCGGTGAGCTTCACCCTGCTGCAGGAGCAGCTGCACTCGGTGCTGGACACCCTGTCCGAACGGGAGGCAGGCGTGGTCTCCATGCGCTTCGGCCTCGAGGACGGCCAGCCCAAGACCCTGGACGAGATCGGCAAGGTCTACGGCGTGACCCGGGAGCGGATCCGCCAGATCGAGTCCAAGACCATGTCCAAGCTGCGCCACCCCTCGCGCTCGCAGGTGCTGCGCGACTACCTCGACTGAGCGTGACACCGCTGGCGATGTGCGAGTTGTGCGGGTCGGCGAGGAGGACTGGCGGTCCCACCGTGATCTGCGCCTGGACATGCTCGTCGATTCGCCGCGCGCCTTCTGGGCGCAGCTCGCCGAGGTGCAGGACCGCACCCCGGAGCAGTGGCGCGAGGAGCTGCGCGGCCCCCGCATCCACCTGCAGGCGCGGTGCGGCGACCAGGTCATGGGCAGCCTCGCCGTGCTGCCTCAGGGCTACACCCCCGAGCACGTGATCGGGAAGGACCAGGCGATCCTGGTCTCCCTGTGGGTGCGGCCGGAGGCGCGCGGCAGCGGTGCCTCCCGTGCCCTGTTCCGCGCCGCCGCCGAGCTCGCCCTGGAGCTGGGACGGCCGCATCTGCTGCTCGAGGTCGATGATGCCGGGCATGCCGCGCGTCGGCTCTACGCGCGCCTCGGCTTCACCGAGACGGGCACGCGCCACCCTCGGGAGTCCACCGGTGGTGAGTGGATCGAGTACGAGGGCCGGGCAGAGCACCTGCTCCAGATCTGAGCGGCCGGCCCGGGCACCTGCTCGGGATCGGAGCGCAGGCAAGGCACCGGGTACGAGAGGACCCCCCCCCCCGGGCG
>NZ_JALXKT010000005.1:0-84574 GCF_025144775.1 Brachybacterium sp. p3-SID957
GCCGTTACGGCATCAGGCACGCACGGCGGTCACTTCTTGCCCTGGTTCGCGACGGCCTCCGCGGCGGCCTTCGCGGCGACGGGGTCGAGGTAGCGGCCGCCCTTCTGGACGGGCTGGAAATCCTCGTCGAGCTCGTAGACGAGCGGCTGGCCGGTGGGGATGTTCAGACTCGAGATCTCGTCGTCGGAGATGCCATCGAGGTACTTCACGAGCGCCCGCAGGGAGTTCCCGTGCGCGGCGATCAGCACGGTCCGACCGGCGGCCAGGTCCGGCTTGATGCCCTCCTCCCAGTAGGGGAGGAAGCGGGCGACGACGTCCTTGAGGCACTCGGACTTCGGCAGCTGATCGCCGAGATCAGCGTACTGGGGGTCCTGGTCCTGGCTGAACTCGGAGCCGAACTCGATCTCCGGCGGCGGGGTGTCGTAGGAGCGGCGCCACGCCATGAACTGCTCCTCACCGTACTTCTCGCGGATCTCGGACTTGTTCATGCCCTGCAGCGCGCCGTAGTGGCGCTCGTTCAGGCGCCAGTCGCGCTTGACGGGGATCCAGTGGCGATCCGCGGCGTCCAGCGCCAGGTTCGCGGTCATGATCGCGCGGCGCTGCAGGGAGGTGTGCACGACATCGGGGTGGATGCCGGCCTCCTTCATCAGCACGCCGCCGGCGACAGCCTCCTCGCGGCCCTTCTCGGTCAGCGGCACATCGACCCAGCCGGTGAACAGGTTCTTGGCGTTCCAGTCGCTCTCGCCGTGGCGGAGCAGTACGAGTGTGTAGGTCATGGGTACAGCGTACGTGCGCCGCGCAGGAGACGCACAGGACCGCAGGCAGGGCTCTCGTGCCCCGTGCCCTCAGGCCTCCAGCAGGATCGTCACGGGGCCGTCGTTGACCAGGCCGACCCGCATGTGCGCCCCGAAGCGCCCCTCCTGGGCGTCCACGCCGCGCTCCCGGATCGCCTCGACCACCTGCTGCACGAGCGGTTCGGCCACCGGCCCAGGCGCGGCGCCGTTCCATGAGGGGCGGCGTCCCTTGCGCACGTCGGCGTAGAGGGTGAACTGGGAGACCACCAGCACGGAGGCCCCCGCATCGAGGACGGAGCGCTCGCCATCGAGGATCCGCAGCTCGCAGATCTTCCGGGCGATCATGGCCACCTGCTCGGGGCCGTCGTCATGGGTGACGCCGATCAGCGCCAGCAGTCCCTCGCCCTCGACAGCGCCGACGACCTCGCCGTCGACCTCCACCCGGGCTCCATCCACTCGTTGCAGCACAGCTCGCATGCATCGAGCCTAGCCACCCCGGCGGCGGGGCATGGAGGTCAGCAGCGGGGCGTGGAGGCCAGCGGCGCGCAGGGGCCTCAGCCGCGCACGATGGAGTCGATCGAGCGCTCCTGGGTGGGGGAGTCGTCGCCGAGCGCGTCGTGGGCAGCTAAGGGCCGACCCGCCCCCGGGATCGCATCAGGTCCCTGTGCGGGAGGGATGGAATATGCACGGATGGGTTCCGGCCGCTGCCCCGTGGCCGCCGACGGGGGAGCAGTCCCCCCGGGAGCACGGACCCCGGTCGCGGGCCCCCGATGTGCGGGGGCCTGCTGATCGATGCGTGCCCGCTCGGCGGCGCGTGCGCGCTCCACCCACTGCTCGGCCACCCGGACGATGGCCTCGGTGGCGGCCTCCCAGGCGTTCTCCTGCTGGCGGTGCGGGCCGGTGGCGAGAGAGAGCACCACCCCGGCCGATCGCAGGGCGAGCTCGGTGGGATCGACCCTGCCCTCGAACACTCGATGCCAGTCGGTGATGGCGCCCTCCACGCGGGCTTGCATGTCCCGGTCGATGCGGCCCGTGTTGCCGTAGTCGGCCAGCACGCTCAGGTGTGCCAGCAGGCACGCCAGATCATCCGCGCGTCGGCCCGGACCCACGGTGTCGATATCGAGCAGGCCCACCACGCGCCCGTCCTCGACGAACACCTGGGCCTCGTAGAAGTCCCCGTGGACGATGTCGTGCGGGCGCATGTCCAGACGCTGCTCGAGGGCGGCCAGCCCTTCCCGGATGGAGCGGACCAGCGCGTCCAGCCGGGGTCCGAGCGCCGGCATCGAGGCGGCGACGATCCCGGCATAGAAGTCCACCGAATCGGTCCACGGGGGGCGCAGGGGCAGGGGGTACATCGAGGCGGGCAACCGGTCCACCAGCGCCACCAGGTCCTCGCCCCGGCAGGCGTCGGCGCCCTCGTCCACGACGGCGCGGGACAGTGGACGGCCTGGGAGCTCCCTCAGCACCACCAGCCCGTTGTGGTGCGCGATCACCTCCGGCACCGGGACGCCTGCTGCCAGCAGGCGCTGATGGCGATCCACGATCTCATCGCTGCGGTGCGGCTGCATCACCTTGAGGAACACCGCGTGGCCACCCTGGGAGACGCGCAGCACGGCCCGGCGCCCGGGACGGTAGGAGACGACATCGATGACCACGGGCGTGCCCGGATCGCCGAGCGACACGCCGAGGTCGCGCAGAGTGCGCACCACCACATCCGGGTAGCAGACCGACGGCAGCATGGGCAGCCACGGGTCGTGCGGGTAGCGCCAGACCCGCACGTTGATGTCCCCGTCGGTCATCACCAGGGTCTGCTCGGCTACGTAGAGGTTCTTCTCCTTCTCGCCGATGTGGGTGCTGGCGCCGAACAGCTCCTCGCGTGCGGGAGCGCCGGGACCGTCCAGCTCAGGCCACGACACCATGGTGCGGAACAGTGCTTTGGTGCTGCGACCGGGGCGGTGATCCACGTGGTCGAGCTGCCAGCCGTGCAGCACGCCACCGGAGTTGCCGACGGCCGAGCGGAGCAGGCCGCCCGCTCCGGGGCCGGTGAGCAGCTCCGCGCCGTCCTGCGTACGTGTCATGGGTTGTTTCTACCAGGTTGGGCCCCTGCCGGTGACAGCGCCTACCATGTTCGTCATGTCCGACGCTGCCGATCCGTATCGCTCCCGGAACCTGCTGGGTATCCCGGAGACCCGTTTGCCGGGTGACTTCGTCGACGTCGAGGTGGCCGCGGCGCTCGCCGATCACCAGGAGCCGCGCGACATCGCGCGCGAGCACCCTGAGTCACCGCTGGTGTGGGCCGAACTCGCCCAGGACGCGCTGAGCGACGGCGACGACATCGCCGCCTACGCCTACGCCCGCACCGGCTACCACCGCGGGCTCGATGCACTGCGTCGCGCCGGATGGCGCGGCCAGGGATCCATCCCCGCCTCGCACGCCCCCAACCGCGGCTTCCTCAAGGCGCTCGCCCTGCTCGGCGAGACCTCCCGCCGCATCGGGGACGACGCCGAGGCAGTCCGCGTCCACGAGTTCCTGCAGGACGCGGATCCGTCCCTGCTCGCCTGACCTGCCGGTCAGCCCCGGCACTGCGGTCCCGAGCCGAGAGCACCACTGCCCCGTCCCGGACCCGATTGGTAGGATCCTCGCGTTCCTCCCGACCACACCAGGAGTCGCCATGCCCGCCGTCGTGATCGTCGGAGCCCAATGGGGTGATGAGGGCAAGGGCAAGGCCACGGACCTGCTCGGTGAGAGCGTGGACTACGTGGTCAAGCCCAACGGCGGCAACAACGCCGGCCACACCGTCGTCATCCAGGGCGAGAAGTTCGAGCTGAAGCTCCTTCCCGCCGGCATCCTCACCCCGGGCGTCACCCCGGTGATCGGCAACGGCGTGGTGGTCGACCTCGAGGCGCTCACCGAGGAGATCGAGATGCTGACCGCGCGCGGGGTGGACACCTCCTCCCTGCGGATCAGCGCCAACGCGCACGTGGTGGCCCCGTACCACCGCACGCTCGACAAGGTCACCGAGCGCTTCCTGGGCAAGCGCGCCATCGGCACCACCGGGCGCGGCATCGGCCCGGCGTACATGGACAAGGTGGGCCGCCTCGGCATCCGCATACAGGACCTGTTCGACGCCTCCATCCTGCGGCAGAAGGTCGAGGGCGCCCTGCGCCAGAAGAACGCGCTGCTGGTCAAGCTGTACAACCGGCGTGAGGTGGACATCGACGAGACCACCGAGCAGCTGCTCTCCTACGCCGACATGCTGCGCCCCATGGTGGTGGACACCACCGCCCTGCTCAACGACGCCCTGGACCGCGGAGAGGTGGTGCTGATGGAGGGCGGCCAGGCCACCTTCCTGGACGTGGACTACGGCACCTACCCCTTCGTCACCAGCTCGAACCCCACCGCCGGCGGCTCATGCACCGGCTCCGGCATCGGCCCCACCCGGGTCGACGGCGTGATCGGCATCGTCAAGGCGTACACCACGCGGGTGGGCGCCGGCCCGTTCCCCACCGAGCTCGAGGACGAGTGGGGCGAGTTCCTGCAACGGGTCGGCGGCGAGGTGGGCGTCAACACCGGTCGTCCCCGCCGCTGCGGCTGGTACGACGCGCTGATGATCCGCTACGCCGTCCGTGTCAACGGCTTCACCGATCTGGTGCTCACGAAGCTCGACGTGCTCACGGGCATCGAGGAGGTGCCGATCTGCGTGGCCTACGACGTCGACGGCACCCTCCACCACGAGATGCCGATGACGCAGACCGAGTTCCACCACGCCGAGCCGGTCTACGAGACCATGCCCGGCTGGACCGAGGACATCTCCGGATGCCGCACCGTGGAGGAGCTGCCCGAGGCCGCACGCAACTACGTGAAGCGCCTCGAGGAGCTGGCCGGCTGCCGGATCAGCGCCATCGGCGTGGGCCCGGACCGCGAGGCCACCATCGCCGTGCACGACCTGCTCCCCGGCCCCCAGCACTCCACGAGCGCCTGAGATGGCCACCCGCCGCACCGACCCCGAGGCCGGGGGACGAGCCCTCGCGCAGTGGGCCACCCGTCCCGAGACCGACGGGCCCGCCCCGCGGTCCGTCCGGGCCACCGCCGTGCGACATACGCTCGCCCTGTTCGCCGAGGAGTTCCCCGGCGGTGCCGTCGAACTGCGAGTCCCGCCGTTCGCCGCCGTGCAGGCCCTCCCCGGTGCGCGCCACACCCGCGGCACCCCACCGGCCGTGGTGGAGACCGACGACGCCACCTGGCTCGCCCTGGTGGCCGGGGACCTCACATGGGCCGAGGCGACTGGGACCGGCCGCGTGCGGGCCAGCGGTGAGCGCAGCGACCTCAGCGATCATCTGCCGCTGCCCGGGGCCCGCCGCGCCGTCCGTGAGGCCCGGAGGCTCCACCAGACGGAGAGCACATGACCGTGCGCGTCGAGATCGCCGTCCAGGACGAGGCCGGTCTCGAGGTCGCAGCCCGCGCCGGGGCCCACCGCATCGAGCTGTGCGTCGACCTCGACCGCGGCGGCCTCACGCCGCCCGTCGATCTGGTGGAGCGGTGCGCGCGCCGCGCATCAGCCCTGGTCGCTGCGCAGGAGGCCCGTCCCCATTTCGACGTGCACGTGCTGATCCGCTCCCGTGCAGGCCAGGACGACTTCCTGGGCAGGCCCGAGGAGTTCGTCTACAGCGACGAGGAGATCGCGCTGATGGCACGGCAGGCGAGCGAGGTCGTCGCCGCCGGAGCTGCCGGGGTGGTGTTCGCCGCGCTCACACCCGAGGGGCGTCTCGACCTGCCCGCCATCGAGCAGGTGCGCGATGCGGCCCTCGAGGCGGCCCAGTCGGCCATGCGATCGGTCACCCTGACCGCTCACCGCGCACTGGACGCCATGCCGAGCGTCGAGCATCGCACCGAGGCCGTGACCACACTGCTGGGAGCCGGGTTCCACCGAGTGCTCAGCTCCGGCGGTGCCGCCCGCGCCCTGGACGGCGCCGCGGACCTGGCCCGGATGGTCGAGGCATCCGAGGCGCTGCTGGACGTGTGCGCCGGTGGCGGGGTCCGCCCCGCCGACATCGGGGACCTGGTGCGTCGCAGCGCCGTCACCGACGTGCACCTCTCCGCCCGGCGCCGACCCGGCAGTCTCGTCGAGCCCGACGCCCCCGACACCACCACCGACCCCGCGATCGCCGCAGCAGCGGTGGACGCCGCAGGAGCACTGTGACCCAGCACGACCCCGCCCCGCACGACGCCACCGAGCAGGACCCCGCCCCGCACGACGCCACCGAGCAGGGCCCCGCTCGGACGACGGTGTACGTGCGAGGACGCCGAACGCCCACCCTCGCCTTCTGGGTGGTGCTCGCCCTGGTGGTGCCCGCCGTGGTGGCCCTGATCGCGGCCCCCCTGCTGGGGGTGGGCGGCGCCGGTGGGATCCTCGCCTTCGCCTTCATCGCGGTGCTCAGCATCGGCGTGCCGCTGGCGGCCCTGGCCGCGCTGGTGGACCTGATCCTGGAGCGCCGTCGCAGGCGCTGATCGCCCTGGTACCGGCACCACCCCGCTGTGGCATCATGATGCGGTGGCACCACGCGGCGACGGAACCCTCTCCCACGACCTGCTCCCCGGGGAGAAGGGCCCTCAGGACGCATGCGGCGTCTTCGGGGTCTTCGCCCCCGGCGAAGAGGTCGCCAAGCTGACCTACTTCGGGCTGTACGCCCTGCAGCACCGCGGGCAGGAGTCCGCCGGGATCGCCGCCAGCGACGGCTCCCAGATCATGGTGTTCAAGGACATGGGCCTGGTCTCGCAGGTGTTCGACGAGGCGTGCCTGGAGACCCTGCAGGGGCACATCGCGATCGGCCACACCCGCTACTCGACCACCGGCGGCTCGGTGTGGTCCAACGCCCAGCCCACCCTGGGGCCGCGCCCGGAGGGCACCGTGGCGCTCGCGCACAACGGAAACCTGGTCAACACCGGTGAGCTGCTGCGCCTGCTCGAGGAGCGCGAGCACGCGCGCTCCGGAGAGATCGCGCGCGGGAACACCACCGACACCGCCCTGGTCACCGCGCTGCTGAACACCGAGGGCAGCCTGGAGAGCGCCCTGCGGGATCTGCTGCCGCTGCTGCGCGGCGCCTACTGCTTCACCCTGATGAGCGAGGACACCCTGTACGCGGCGCGGGACCCGCAGGGCATCCGCCCGCTCGTGCTGGGAAGGCTCGAACGGGGCTGGGTGGTGGCCTCCGAGACGGCCGCCCTGGACATCTGCGGCGCCAGCTTCGTGCGCGAGGTGGCGCCCGGCGAGATGATCGTCATCGACGAGCAGGGGCTGCGCAGCGAGCAGGTGCTCGAGCCGCGCCCCAAGGGCTGCGTGTTCGAGTACGTGTACCTGGCGCGCCCCGACACCAGGATCGCCGGCCGCAGCGTCAACGAGTCCCGCATCGAGATGGGGCGCCGCCTCGCCCAGGAGCACCCCGTCGAGGCGGACCTGGTGATCCCCACCCCCGAGTCCGGCACCCCCGCGGCGATCGGCTACGCCCAGGAGTCCGGCATCCCCTACGGCCAGGGGATGGTGAAGAACGCCTACGTGGGCCGCACCTTCATCCAGCCCAGCCAGACCATCCGCCAGCTCGGCATCCGCCTCAAGCTCAACCCCCTGCGCGAGGCCATCCAGGGCAAGCGTCTGGTGGTCGTGGACGACTCGATCGTGCGCGGCAACACCCAGCGCGCCGTCGTGCGCATGCTGCGCGAGGCCGGGGCGGCTGAGGTGCACGTGAGGATCTCCTCCCCACCGGTGCGGTGGCCCTGCTTCTACGGCATCGACTTCGCCACCCGTGCGGAGCTGATCGCCAACGGCCTGGGGGTGGGGGACATCGCCCGCCCCATCGGGGCCGATTCCCTCGGCTACATCTCGCAGGAAGCGATGATCGAGGCCACCGAGCAGGACAGCTCCACCCTGTGCAGCGCCTGCTTCACCGGGCAGTACCCGGTGAGGGTCACCGACGTCGAGGAGCTCGGCCAGGGCACCCTGGACCTGCACACCCAGCAGACCGTCGCAGCACGGGAGGACGCATGAACGACCAGCCGATCACCTACGCCTCCGCCGGCGTGGACACCGCTGCGGGCGACCGCGCCGTCGCCCTGATGAAGGAGGCGGTGGCCGCCACGCACGGCCCCGAGGTGCTGGGCGGGATCGGCGCCTTCGCCGGTCTGCTGGACATCAGTGCCGTCAAGGACTACGAGCGCCCGCTGCTGGCCTCCTCCACCGACGGTGTGGGCACCAAGATCGCGATCGCCCGTCAGATGGACGTGCACGACACCATCGGACGGGACCTGGTGGGCATGGTCGTGGACGACATCGTCGTGGTCGGGGCCACGCCGCTGGCGATGACCGACTACATCGCGTGCGGCAAGGTGGTGCCCGAGCGGATCGCCGACATCGTGCGCGGCATCGCGGAGGGCTGCCGCCAGGCCGAGTGCGCCCTGGTGGGCGGGGAGACCGCCGAGCACCCGGGCCTGATGGCCCCCGAGGACTACGACGTCGCCGGAGCGGCGGTCGGCGTCGTCGAGTCGGAGGACATGCTCGGTCCGGAGCGGGTGCGCGCCGGCGACGTGCTGATCGGCATGGAGTCCTCCGGTCTGCACTCCAACGGCTACTCCCTGGTGCGGGCCGTCCTGGCGGCGCAGGATCTGGACCTGGGGCAGGACGTCGACGACTTCGGTCGCACCCTGGGGGAGGAGCTGCTGGAGCCCACCCGGATCTATGCCGCCGACGTGCTGGCGATGGTCCATGACCCGCGCACCAACTCCGGTGTGCACGCCCTTAGCCACATCACCGGCGGGGGACTGGCGGCGAACCTGGCGCGCGTGCTCCCCGCGGGCACGGTTGCCCATGTGGATCGCTCCGCCTGGGAGCCTGCGCCCGTGTTCGGGCGCATCGCCGCCTGGGGCGGGGTGCCCCAGCTCGACCTCGAGGGCACGCTCAACATGGGCATCGGGATGATCGCGGTGGTGGCCCAGGAGAGCGCGCATGCCGCCATCGACGTGCTGGTCGAGCGAGGCCTGCCCGCCCAGGTGATCGGCGAGGTCATGGACGAAGGATCACTGCCGGAGCCGACGGGTCCGCTGGAGCGGCTGGTCTCCGGCGCCAAGGGCGTGGAGGGCGGCGGCGTGCTGCTGACCGGTCAGCACCCCGGGTGGGGGACCGGCACGAAGGCGTGAGCCGGGCTCTGCCGTTCCCGCAGGCAACGGCCGGAGCCCGCGGGCGGCACCCGGAACCGCAGGCGACCCTGCCCGGACATGCGACGAGGGATGACCGGGCTGGTCATCCCTCGTGCGTGGTCACGGTGCCGGCGAGTGCCGCAGCGGTGCGTCAGCGGCGGCGCGCCGACGGAGCATCCTCGTTGGCCCAGTCGTCGCTCTCGTCCGACCACGGATCGCGTGCGGAGCCGGAGTCCTCGGACGAAGCGTTCCTCTGTGCCTGCAGCTCCCGCTGAAGCGCCGAGAGGTCCGTGGGCGGACTGTAGTACTTGAGGTCCCGTGCCACCTTGGTCTGCTTGGCTTTCTGTCGGCCACGACCCATGGATCTGACCCCCTGTGCGTCGGAGTGGGCATGTCGGCCCGGAAGATGGCATTGATTCGGAACCCAAGCGTACATGCAACGCTCCGCCTGCGGCCAACGCGGCGGAGGAGACGTTGCTGACGTTCTGGCGCGACAGGGTCGCGACAGGCCGGGTGGGGATGGCGACGCGAAGTTCGGTCCAAGCGGTAAGAGACGAGGAGTTCACCGCCACCCGTCCTTCATGCGTCTGTGTTCGCGCTGGTCAGGGCGTCGGGTTATCTCACTACGGACAAGAACGCCGGTCGGCGGGCGGTGCGGGGGTCGCAATGTGCGCTCAAGCGTAAACTTATGCGCGATAGGCTCTCCCCCTGTGGAACGGCCCGTGGGCCGGCCAGCCTTCCCCCGGATACAAGCGAAAGGTCGCAAGCTCGATGTTCAGCACCGAGGAGCCTCAGACACCCGGACACGGAGGTACGGAGCTCCTGACTCCCGCCGAGGTGGCCAAGCTCTTCCACGTCGACCCCAAGACGGTAACGCGGTGGGCCCAGGCAGGGAAGCTCACCTACCGGCGCACCCTCGGCGGGCATCGCCGCTACCCCCGGGACGAGGTCATGCGGCTGCTGCAGGAGAGCGCCGACACCGAATGACCACTGATCCGGTCTTCGGGGACGGGTACGCGATGCAGCGGATCGACCTCGGTGCCGACGCCGAGGGTCCCCTCGTCGCCACCCTGGTGCATCGTCCTCCCGAACGACCGGACTCCGTCCCGATCCTGGTGGGGCACGGCTGGTCCGACTACGTGCTGGACCGTGAGCTGCTGGAGCACCTGGCAGCCCGTGGTCTGGACGTGTGGGCGCTGGATCTGCGCAAGCACGGCCGCAGCCTCCTGCCGGGGCAGACCCCGACCGAGATCGACCACCTCAACCGGTACGACGAGGAGATAGACGCGGCGCTGCGCATCATCGGCAGGGACCGCCCCCCGATCATGCTCGCCCACTCCACCGGCGGGCTCACCGCAGCGCTGTGGGCGGTGCGGCACCCCGGTACGATCCGCGCCCTCGCGCTGAACTCCCCGTGGCTGGAGATGCACCTGGGGGCGGCCGTGCGGCGTCTGCTGAGCAGGCCGGTGAGCCGCCTGGCCGGCCGCCTCAACACCCGCCCCCTGCTGCCCCAGGGGGTCGAGCACTACGCACGGTCGGTGCACCGCGACTACGGCGGTCTGTACGACTACGACCTCGCACTGAAGCCCCCGGGCGGTCATCCCTTCCCCGCCGACACCTTCGCGGCCGTGATCGACGGACAGAGCCGGCTCGAATCGGCGGGCCCTCTCGCCATCCCCGTGCTCGTGATGCACTCGGCGCGGTCCGTCTTCGGCATGGAGTTCACCGAGGCCATGCGCCGGGCCGATTCGGTGCTCGATGTGAAGGCGATGGCGGAGGCCGCAGCGCAGCTGGGGCCCGACGTGCGGATCGAGGCCATCGAGGGTGCGCGTCACGACGTGTTCCTCTCCGACGCCGACGCCCGCCACCGCGCCATCGAGGTGCTCGACGACTGGTTGGACGTGGTCCTGACCGGTCGGCATACCATGAGCGGGCGCGGGTCCAAGACCGAGCGCATCCCTCCCGTCAGCAGCTCTTCGGAAGGAGCAGGATGACCTCGGGCCCCCGTGCGCTGCGCGACCATGCGGACGCCCTGCGGCGGGCAGCTGACCGCTTCACCCTGCTGCGCTTGCGCGTCTCCAACGCGGTCCTCGAGGTCACACGCTCATCGGACCCCCGCACCCGACGTATCGGCGAGGACCTCCGCGAGCAGTGGAGCAGCGAGCAGTACGCGGAGCTGGGACGGATCGCCACCGGCCTGCGGGCCAGCGCACGTCGGCTCGACGAGCAGGCCACGGTCCTGGAGCGCTCCAGCGGGCGTCGTATGGGCGGGTACGCGGGAGCCGGGTTCCTGGGCCGGGGGGATGATGCCCGCCATCACGTGGACGAGGTGGCGCGCTTCGTGGGAGCCCAGCACTTCGCGGGCACCCAGCACGGCGCGAGCATCGGCGGCTTCCCACTGTCCCCGCAGGCCGAGGAGGGGTTCCTTCCCCATCCCTCGCACGCGGTCGGGGCGGTCACGCCGGACTACGAGGACCAGTCCGACTGACCGCCGTCGTCGCGGCGATCCCGCCGGCGACCAGTGGCACCGCTAGCGTGGTGATGGCCAGCAGCAGCATCGCCGAGGCCGACCCCGCCGCTCCCAGTCCCAGGCCCACCAGGGCTGCGGCCCCCACGGTCTCGGTGATCCCTGCGCCACCGGGGGTGAGGGGCACCAGGGACAGCACCCGGCCGAGCGCGAAGATCGCGACCGTCAGCAGCAGGTGCACGGATCCGCCCACCGCCTCGATCGCCAGCACCAGGGCGAGCCACTGCAGCACGCGCGCCAGGGCCGTCGGCCCCACCAGTGCGACGGGCCGCTCCCGCAGCAGCGTGACCAGGGCGTCGCGCTGCCCCAGCACGAACGCTGTGAAGCGATCCGCATCTTCGGACCCGGCCCCGGTGACGGTCGCGGCCGTCTCCAGCAGGCCTGCGAGAACGGGGCGGCGCAGCAGCGCGGCGGCGAGGACCAGGGCGAACACGGCACCGACCACCGCGGCCAGCGCCGCCCACAGCGCGGCACCGGGCAGATCGATCCGAGCATCGGTGACCATGCCTGCTGCGACGTAGGCGATCCCGCCCAGAAGCGGTACCAGCACCGTGGTCACCAGCATCTCCACCAGGGATGCGGCGACGATCCCGGTGATCACCACCGACAGTGCCAGTCCCGTCCGGCGCAGGATCCAACCCAGCAGCCCCGTGCCGAGCATTCCTCCGCCTGGAATGGCCAGGGCCATCGCGCTGGCGGCGGCGTGCCCCTGCAGGACGGTCCGGTACGAGGAGCCGGGCACGGCGGTGCGCACCGTCCATGCTTCGAGCGCGAGAGCGCCGAGGCCAAGCAGCAGCATCGCCGGGACGGCCCATACCGGCAGGCCCGCCAGGGAGTCGAGGATCTGGGGCCAAGAGGCGCCGGCCGCCCACGGCAGGCCCCACCACAGCAGGGCGGCGACCAGCAGCAGGGACAGCACTGCCAGCGTGATCCGCTTCCCGCTGAGCTCCGGGGGACGGTCAACGGTGAGGCCCGGGGCGACGGCCTGCCATGGCGGTGCAGATGACGGCTCGGCGACGGGGTGCGCCGAGGAAGCCGGCTCCGGGGACGGGCGGTGGTCGGCGTCGCGATCGCCAGGGTCGGGCATGCGGCGATTCTCGCACGCGGGAAGGAGACTGTTCCCAGGGGGTGGAACGTAGGATGCCGACATGTCGTTCGTATATTCGCTCCTCGTCATCGCGCACCTGCTCTGCTGGGCTGTCGCCCTGGGCACCTGGGTGGCTGCTGCCCGCACCCGTCAGCCCAGCCCCGGCATGGCCCACTCCGCTGCCGGCGCCCTCGTGTTCGGCCTGATCATCGCTGTGATCGTCTCGGTCACCGGTGATCCGAACCATATGAAGCTCGGCATCAAAGCACTGATGGCGATCATCGTCACCGTGCTGGCCTACATCGCGCACAAGAAGGGACCACAGACCCCGTCGGCCGTGTGGTTCGGCATCCCGGTGGCGATCATCATCAATGTCTTCGTGGCCGTCCTGATCTGACAGAGCTCGCAGGGGGCCGGCCCAGCAGGGCCGGGTCCCTCCTTCCCGTCGTCCGTTCGTCCACATCGGGCCCGGCAGCGTCTGCGCTGTCGGGCCCGACACCTATCCTGGAACCCTCATGAGCTCACTCTTCGACGATCTCTCCCTGCCCGATTCCTTCCGCCGTCTGGAGGGCGTGCGGGTCGACGCCGACCCTTCGCGGCGGCTGCAGGAGCCCCCCGAGGGTACGCCGGCTCCCGAGGAGCAGCCGTTCGACCAGGAGCCGCCGTTCGATGAGGCACCACCGTTCGATGAGGCACCCCCGTTCGGTGAGGAGCCGCCGTTCGATGAGGACACCGCTCCACCCGAGGGGGAGAGCGAGCCGCCGGCGGGGATCAGGGACCACGCTCGTACCCACTCCGCTGCGCCGCCGGCGCGGTCGTGGGCGGCTGATCCGTCGGCTCTGGCGGCTCTGGTCGAGGGACTGAACCCGCCGCAGCGCGAGGCCGTCGAGCACCGCGGCAGTCCGCTCCTGATCGTGGCAGGCGCCGGCTCCGGCAAGACGCGGGTGCTCACCCGCCGCATCGCCCACCTGCTGGCCTCCGGAGAGGCGATGCCCGGGGAGATCCTTGCGATCACCTTCACCAACAAGGCCGCCGCTGAGATGAAGGAGCGCGTGGCCGAGCTGGTGGGCCCGGTGGCGCGCAGCATGTGGGTCTCCACCTTCCACAGCGCCTGCGTGCGCATCCTGCGCCGCGACGCCGCAGCGGCCGGCCTGAAGAGCTCCTTCACGATCTACGACAGCGCTGACTCCCTGCGCCTGATCACCACGATCGCCAAGGATCTGGAGCTGGACACCAAGAAGAATGCGCCCAGGGCGCTGGCCTCGCGCATCTCCTCGCTCAAGAACGAGCTGGTGGACCCGATCGACTTCGCCGATCAGGCCGAGACCGCCAAGAACCCCTTCGAGAAGACCCTGGCCCGGATCTACACCAACTACACCGAGCGGCTGCGCCAGGCCAACGCCGTGGACTTCGATGACCTGATCGGACTGACCGTCACCATGCTGCGGGAGAACCCCGCGATCCGTGAGGGGTACCGCCGGCGGTTCCGCCACGTGATGGTCGATGAGTACCAGGACACCAACCCCGCCCAGTACGCGCTGGTGCGCGAGCTGGTGGGCGAGGACCCCTCGGCCGATCTGACCGTGGTGGGCGACTCGGACCAGTCCATCTACGCCTTCCGCGGCGCGACCATCCGCAACATCGTGGAGTTCGAGCAGGACTTCCCCTCCGCCCGCACCATCGTGCTGGAGCAGAACTACCGCTCCACCCAGTCCATCCTCACCGCCGCGAACGCCGTGATCGAGGAGAACCAGGGCCGCCGCAAGAAGAACCTGTGGACCGACCAGGGCGCCGGCGAGAAGATCACCCTGTACGTCGCCGATGACGAGGCCGCCGAGGCCCGCTACATCGGCCGCCAGATCGACGCCCTGGTGGACGACGGCCGCACCGCGGGGGACATCGCGATCTTCTATCGCGCCAATGCGCAGTCGCGTGCGCTGGAGGACCAGCTGATCCGCATCGGACTGCCGTATCGCGTGGTGGGCGGTACGCGGTTCTATGAGCGCCGCGAGATCAAGGACGCGATCGCGTACCTGCAGGTCCTGGCCAATCCGGCCGATGAGATCAACCTGCGCCGCATCCTGAACGTCCCCAAGCGCGGCATCGGGGACCGTGCGGAGGCGGCGATCGCGATGCTCGCGGAGCGGGAGCGGATCAGCTTCGGAGAGGCGCTGCGGCGGGCCGAGGAGGCCCCCGGGATCACCACCCGTTCGCTGAACGCGGTGCGCTCCTTCGTGGTCATGCTCGAGGAGCTGCAGGAGCTTGCCCGCACCGGGACGGGTCCGGCGGAGGTGCTCGAGGCGATCCTGCAGAAGTCCGGGTACTACGCCGAGCTCCAGGGCAGCGATGACCCGCAGGACGAGTCCCGTCTGGAGAACCTCGCCGAGCTGATCAGCGTGGCCTCCGAGTTCGAGGCGCAGATGGAGGCCGCCGACGCCGCCGCCAGCGAGTTCGAGGACGAGGAAGGCGACGACGCCACCGCGCCCGACATCCCCCAGGGTGAGGCCGTCTCTGCCGAATCGGTGCTGGTGGGCGAGGCTGAGGCACCTGCGCCTCCGGATGCTCCGGAGGGGTCCCTCATCGACCGGTTCCTGGAGAAGGTCTCCCTGGTGGCGGACGCTGACCAGATCCCCGGGGCCGAGGACCAGTTCGTCACGCTGATGACCCTGCACACCGCGAAGGGACTGGAGTTCCCGGTGGTGTTCCTGACGGGTCTGGAGGACGGCACCTTCCCGCATCAGCGCACCCTGTCCGATCCTGAGCAGCTGGAGGAGGAGCGTCGCCTGGCCTACGTGGGCATCACCCGTGCCCGGCAGAAGCTGTACCTCACCCGTGCCCAGATGCGTGCCACCTGGGGAGCGCCCCAGTTCATGCCGGCCAGCCGATTCCTCGACGAGGTGCCGGAGCAGGTGCTCGACGTGGCACGAGCGGGCTCCACGCTGGCCGGGGGAGCCGGGTACGGCGGAGGGTACGGCTCCGGTGGATACGGTTCCCGCGGCGGGGGCGGCTACGGCTTCGCTGGTGGCAGCTACGGCTCCGGCGGCGGTCGGGGTCCTGCATACAGCGGTGGCCCCGGCGGCGGCCGCAAGGACGTGACCCGGCCCAGCTTCGGCTCCGGCCGCAAGCCCACGGACGTATCCAAGATGCCGCAGCTGGCGGTGGGGGACCGCGTCACGCACGACTCCTTCGGCATGGGCACCGTCACGGAGGTTGCCGGCCAGGGTGAGAAGACCCAGGTCGAGGTGCAGTTCAGGGCGCCCCACGGGAAGAAGCGCCTGCTGCTGCGCTACGCCCCGATCACCAAGCTGTAAGGGCTCCGATCACCAAGCTGCAAGGGCCCCGACCACCCGGCCTGCGCTCTCCTTGGTGCCGGCGATCCCCGGCGGGGTCATCCGCGCATTCGCACTGTTCCGGTGCCGGACACATGATTTGCCAGCTTGTCCAGCTGACTGCGGACCGGCGGGTCCAGTGCTCCGGGTGGCGCGAGCGTGCGGGGTGGGTCTGGCGATGCGGGTGCAGCAGTGTCAGGAGCGGCGCCGGGTGTGAGGCCGAGCATCCGATCCAGGTCGGGAACGGGTGAGCGATACCTGTGGCCCGTCGGCGCGGTGATCTCCAGGGTGCCCGTGTGGGCCCCCTCGGTGATCAGGCTGCTCACCCACCCGGGCAACTCCAGGACGTGGTTGAAGCGCTCGCAGACCCCCACACCGTTGTCGGGGGTGGTGGTGCCGCCATCAGCATGGCGGTGAACATGATCGATGTGGCGGATCGGTGCTTCGCACCACGGGGTGCGGCACTGCTGATCTCGCGCCAGGATGAAGCGACGCACATCCCCGGTGAACAGCCGCCGGCGGCTGTCCATGTGGACCAGGGAGCCGGAGACCGGATCCGTGTACAGGCGACGCACCCACCGACGGGCCCGTGCCGCTGAACCCGTCGGGCCGGTTGGGGTCGGAGCCGAGCGGAGGCCGGCCGGGTGGGGCTCGTCAGCGGGGCGTGGATCGCCCGCCGAGCTGAGACCGTCGCCGGGGTGCGGATGGTTGGCGGGGCGTGCTGGCACCGCGGGTGCATCGTGCAATGCGAGGTGACGCGCGACCGGGCCGGGCAGAGGGTGGCCCTCCAGCAGGGCGGGGTCTGCGCCGCCGGCCAGCAGGCTCCTGTCGGTCATCAGCAGCTGGATCTCGACGGGAGCCGCGGCGGCCTCATGGCCGGTGATGCGCGCGGCCAGGGTGTCAGCCATGATCTGCCCTCGGGAGCGATCGTCGCCCCGGGCACGTGCGGCGTCCGCGGCTGCGCGCAGTGACGCGAACGCCGAGACGCCTTCGGTCAGCGGCAGTAGAGCCGAGAGCGTCATCATCCCCTCGGCTGCCGGCCGCTGCGTGACGCGCCGCTGCGAGTGGTTGAGCCTCATCCGTGCCAGGGCCGCCTCCCGATCGAGGTCGTCGGCCTGTGCGCGAGCCCGGCGGCCAGCGGCGCGAGGGGACAGCTCATGGATGCTCGGGGCGAGCTCGGAGTCGATGCGGGCGCGATCCTCGTCGTCCAGGACCAGCACTGCCCGCGCGACCTCCTCTGCCGCCCAGGCGGAGATGTCCCCCTGGGCCATGCGACGCCAGATCTCAGGAAGGGACTCGACCACCACTCGACGCAGAGCGAGCTGGTTGCCCGCGCGAGCTGGCGATATGCGGCGGGCAAGGCCGATCTCGTGGCCCACGCCTGTGCCCCGGCGTGCCAGCGGCACTCCGGCCGCACGCTCGGATCGGACACGAGCCTGCCGCAGGGAGACCTCGAGGGAGGACTGCACGGCGTCCAAGGAGTTCTTGAGCGATTCGATCCGCCCGATCGCGTCGATGACCGCTGCGTCCTCGGTGGCGGCGTCCTCGGTGACGGCGGTGGTCCCCACGGGGGATCGGGCACTGTATGGAACAAGCATTGCGACGGCGTCCTGCACGGCACTCGCGGTCCGGCTGATCGCGTCGAGCACCGCATATGGATGGGTGGGCAGAGCGTCCACGGAGCACCTCCTCCCGACGCGCGGGAACATTTATATCGAATGTGCGTTCGAATATAGGGGAAGGGTATGACGCACGGACGGGGTGCTAGAACCGGCAGGGCAGGAATGTGGAAGGACCCGGCTCGGCCGACCAGCCCAGCGCGCTCAGCAGCCAGTCCCACGAGGGCTCGGCCAGTGCGAGATCAGCGGTCCAGAGCTCGAGGTGGTGCAGCCCTGTGCGGGCGGGCTCGGTCATGTTCGGAGTATATGGAGCGCAGGGCCCGTCGGCGGCCCTACGTGGTGACCCGGATCAGGGCCCTGGCGCCGCGCTCCATGTCCACGAAGGAGTGGTTGACCGCGGTGTAGGTGCCGGGTTCGTCGAACACCAGCTCCACGAACCCGCCCTGCGCAGCGCCCAGGTGCAGGGCCTGGGAGCCGCCCCCGGTCTCGTTGTCGGGCCGCAGCAGGTACTCGCCCTCGAAGAACACCGTGTCGAAGACCCCGCCCACCACGTGGAAGGAGATCCCGCGGGAGGGACCGGCGGCCAGCACCCAGATCCGCACCCGTTCGCCCACACGGGCCTCGAGAGGAGCGTGCACGTACTGATTGGCGTGCCCGTTGAACACCGTCATGTCCGGGCGCTCGGCGGCGATCTTGGCGGGACTGACCGGGTGCGCGCCCTCGTGCATCGCCTCCGCGTGGCCGGCGGCGCCCTCGGGCACCAGGTAGTGATCGGACTGCACCAGCACGTACTCCCGGTCGGCGGTCGCGAGGTCCTGCGGCGGCACGATCAGCACGCCCAGCAACCCGGCGGCCAGGTGCACCGTCATCGGCATCGTCGAGCAGTGGTACAGCCACGCCCCGGCGTAGTCCGTGGTGATCGTGTACTCGAGGGACTTACCCGGTGGGATCGTGCGCATCACCTCATCGGGGGCGACGCGGCCCGCATGCAGGTCAAGCGAGTGCCCCATGGAGCCGTTGTTGACCAGGTCCACGGTCAGTCGGGCTCCCAGCTCGGAGCGGATCACCGGGCCCACCACGGTGCCGTTGAACGTCATCGCGTCCATGCTCACGCCGGGGGCCACCTCCAGTGCGGCCTCGGTGATCTCGAGCGTGAGCCGCTGATCCTGGCCCGCGCTCGGCGGCATGGCGGCGTCGCGCACCGCATAGCCCTCGCCGGGCTCAGCAGCCAGATCCATCGGCACCCGGGCCAGTTCGTCACCGCCGGTGGAAGCACCGGCGCTGCCGCCGTGCGCGTGGCCCGTGGTCGCCGCGCCGACGGCGGTCACCCGCAGGGTCATGCCCATCGCACGATGGCCGACGATCGAGCACCACCCCGCCAGGTCGTGACTGATCACACCGGCCTCGACGGTGGTGGAGTCGCCGGGCTGGAGCCTCCCGGAGGCGGTGCCATCGGCGAGCACCAGGTCGTGCACGTCGTGCGGATCGTCATTGG
The DNA here is from genome assembly GCF_025144775.1 of Brachybacterium sp. p3-SID957. Lineage (NCBI taxonomy): Bacteria > Bacillati > Actinomycetota > Actinomycetes > Micrococcales > Dermabacteraceae > Brachybacterium > Brachybacterium sp. p3-SID957. The sequence goes on from NZ_JALXKT010000005.1 coordinate 19,039, forward strand.
CCAGCTCGATCACCAGGTCGTTGCCAGCGGGCACCTCGATCACATCAGGATGGAAGCGCATCTCGGCCATGCTCACCGCGACGGTGGTGGTCTGCCCGGTGGGACTCACCGCGCCACCCGCGGCAGGTGCGGCCGTACCACCGGAGCCGGAGGCGGCACCGGTGTCGCCGTAGGAGCCGTAGGCCCGGTCAAGCGAGGATCCGACGGCGGTGACACCCAGGACGGAGCCCGCCCCCAGCAGGGCCCCGGTGAGGGCGCGACGGTCCAGACCGGCAGGAGCCGACGGGTCCGTGCCTGAGCCGGGGGCCGATGGGCTCGCGGCGCCCGTCGTCGCCGTGGAAGCCGACGGGTCCGTGGCACCGCGCAGGGCAGGGGACGGCAGGGGCGCCGACGCGTCCGGCCCACCGGGCCCACCGGAGGCCATCAGCGCCTTCCGCTCCCTCACGCTGACCCGGATAGCCAGGACCATCAGCACCAGAAAGCTCAGCAGCGCGGCGAAGGCCAGCAGCGAGGCGAGCACGCGCGCCCACGAACCGAAGCCCGCGGCGTCGGTGGTGCCCACGGTCAGACCCGCGAACAGGGCGCCGCTGGCCGCCGTGCCCTTGTCGGCCAGCACGAACAGAGCGATCACCAGGTTGACGATCACGACGCGTACCACGGCGAACCGGCTCATCATCGCCAGGGAGGCGCGCACCGCGCGCGGCCCGCCACCCATGGTGACCGGCAGCAGGTAGCTCATCGCCCCCAGCAGCACCTGCAGCAGGAAGCCGGCGACGAAGGGGACGGTGAGGGTCTGGACGTCCGCGGCGACCAGGGAGCTGGCGAGCTGCTCGTCGGCCGAGCGCCACCAGAGCGCGGTCAGGCGCAGCAGGCCGAGCATGAACCACACCATGCCCGCCCCGATCGAGAGGATCGGGAACCAGGGCAGTTCGATGCGGTGCTCCTGGCGGGCGGAGCGGATGCCCGCCCGGACCAGGGTGATGGCCACCCAGGCGAAGGATCCCGCGTACACCAGGACGAACGCCACCCCCAGGCTCACCGAGGCGATGATCGCGGCGATCGACGCCCCCACCACGCCGACGCCCATGCCCACCAGGCCCCGAGCGGAGCGCGCGGTGGCGACCGGATCCGCCTTGGTGCGCAGCACGGTCGGCCACAGGGTCAGCAGGGTGCCGGTGACGGTGATCCCCACAAAACCCAGGATGTTGAGGATCTGATGGGCCAGCAGCAGCCTGCCCTGCCACGGCTCGCCCGGGCTGAAGGCCATCACTGCGCCCAGCACGGCACCGGCGGGCAGCAGGCAGGCCGCGCCGATGTAGGCCCGCACCGTGAACGCGAAGCGCGGCGCCAGAGCAGCACGCACCTGTGAGCCGAGGGAGATCGCGTACCAGACCAGCGCGGCGGAGACCAGGAGGGCACCGACCACCACTACCCACGGCCACGAGGGCAGCATGCCGGCGATCGTCACCGCCACGCCCGCCGTGAGCAGATAGCTGCGGGCCACCTGGCGGGGACGGCTCTCCTCGCCCAGGCGAGTCTTCAGCAGGGCCTCGGTGAAGTGCTGGCCCCACACCATGATCGAGGTGGAGATCAGGCCGAGGGTGACCATGTGGACCATCAGCCAGCGGGCCTGCGGCAGCCACTGGTGGGTCAGCACCACGACGACCAGCGCGATCATCCACCAGCTGACGGGGCGCGAGGCCCGGCGGTGCCAGGAGCGGCGGCCGCTGCTGCGCGGATCGGGGCGGCCCGGCTCCCGGGCGCCACCGGAACCGGAGCCACCGGAGCCACCGGAGTCACCGGGATCGCCGGAGCCGCCAAGGCCGCCATGGCCGCCGGGGAGCGGGGCAGGGGAGCCCGACAGGGTCGGGGTCGGGTGCTTCGTCGCGTCGGGCATGGCCACCTCGAGGCAGGATGCGGCACCAGGCGAGCTGGTGACCACGGCGCCGGGCCGACCCGGCGCACAATGGGCTTGCTGGCCCCGCCAGGCTAGAGGCGCGAGGGCTCCGGGGACGAGGCAGCGGGCCCGGATCCGACGAAGATCACGTCAGGTCGCGTCACGATGTCATATCGTCCTGCCGGAGCGTCAGCTGCTGCGGTGCTGCCGCTCGGTGCGTGGTGCTGCGGACGCATCCCGTGGGTCGCGTGTCGGCTCGTATTCCCGGGGCTCGTCGTCGACGTTCTCCGGGCCCGCCTCGTGCTGGGTGGTGAACTGCGCGACCAGGGCCCAGCCGAAGCGGACCACGACGATCACCCCCACCACCGCGAGGACGGCGGTGAAGGGGATCTGCACACCGGTGCGGGTGACCACGAACCAGATGATGAACAGGGACAGCCCCATCAGCACTGCATCGCGGAAGGCGGCCGTCACGCGGCGCCCCACCTGGGCCCTGCGCATGCGGCGCTCGGCCACCACGGCGTAGGCGGCGGCATCCTTCCGGGCGCGCGCGCTGCTGCGACGCAGGGAGTCGCGGCTCTCACGGGTGCCCTCGTCCAGGGCTCGACGCGCCGCGCGCGCATAGTCGCCGGTGCTCAGGGGCCGTCGGCGAGGAGCGTCATCGCGGGCCCGGTCGCGCCCCGAGCGGTTCGACTCGCTTCCCGAGCGGTTCGACGGGGGGCGGGGATGGTCCCGGTCGGCAGGGTGCCGTCGGTCCCGTGCGGGGCGCGACGCGCTCTGCGCCTGACGACGCGCCGTGTTGCGCGCGGCCTTCGCGTAGGTCTTCCAGTCGGCCATCGACTCTCCTCGGCCCGGTAGTGGAACGGTGCGCCCCTGTCATGCAAGGGAGCTAGCGGCGGTCGTCCTCCCGCCAGCGGATGTCGGCGTCCCGTCGACCGCGGTCGTCGTACGAGCGGTCCTGCTGCGCGCGCCGACGGGCTGAGCTCTCGTTCCAGTACGACAGCCCCACGTTCAGCGCGATCGTGATCACCACCGAGAGGAAGAAGCTCGAGAAGGTGGAGCGCACACCCGCCACGCGCAGGATGAGGAACAGCACGAGGATCGCGACCACACTGAAGCCGAGGGTGTCGCGGATGCGCTGGGTGAGAGTTCGACGGCGAGGCACGGGCCCACTGTAGTGCCCGTGCCTCACCGAAGCGTTCGTCGAGGAACGCCGTGCGGTGCTGCGTCCCGTTCCGGACGGGCCCGTCCGCGACGGGGCAGCCGGTTCGCTCATTGCTCTGGCGACGGTAGTCTGGCTCCGTCACCTGGGACGGCCCCGAGGCCGGAGCGCGGCCTGCCGTCCTCTGTCGATAACGAGAGGACCCCCAACCCGTGGACCTGTATGAGTACCAGGCCCGCGACCTCTTCGAGAAGCACGGCGTGCCCGTGCTCGGAGGAGTGGTCGCGGAGGATCCTGCCAGCGCCAAGGCTGCAGCGGAGCAGCTCGGCACACCGGTCACCGTCGTCAAGGCCCAGGTCAAGGTGGGAGGGCGCGGCAAGGCCGGCGGCGTGAAGGTCGCGAAGTCCCCCGAGGAGGCCGAGCAGCACGCCTCCCGGATCCTGGGCATGGACATCAAGGGCCACACCGTGCACCGCGTGATGATCGCCGAGGGTGCGGACATCGCCGAGGAGTACTACTTCTCCCTGCTGCTGGACCGCACCAACCGCAACTACCTCGCCATGTGCTCGGTCGAGGGCGGCATGGAGATCGAGCAGCTGGCCGTCGAGCGCCCCGAGGCCCTGGCCCGCGTGGCCGTGGACCCGAACGTCGGCATCGACGAGGCCAAGGCGAAGGAGATCGTCGAGACCGCCAGGTTCGACGCCGAGACCGGCGCGAAGGTCGCCCCCGTGCTGCAGAAGCTGTGGGACGTGTACCGCGAGGAGGACGCCACCCTGGTGGAGGTCAACCCGCTGGTCAAGACCGGTGCAGGTGACATCATCGCCCTGGACGGCAAGGTCACGCTGGACGACAACGCCGCCTACCGCCAGGAGGGGCACGGCGAACTGGTGGACACCCTCACCGAGGATCCCCTGGAGGCCAAGGCCAAGGCGCTGGACCTCAACTACGTCAAGCTCGACGGCGAGGTCGGCATCATCGGCAATGGCGCGGGCCTGGTCATGTCCACCCTCGACGTGGTCGCGTACGCCGGTGAGCAGCACGGCGTCAAGCCCGCCAACTTCCTGGACATCGGCGGCGGTGCCTCCGCCGAGGTGATGGCCAACGGCCTGGACGTGATCCTCGGCGACGAGCAGGTCTCCGCCGTGTTCGTGAACGTCTTCGGTGGCATCACCGCGTGCGATGCGGTGGCCAACGGCATCGTGGGCGCGCTGAAGAAGCTCGGCGACTCCGCCACCAAGCCTCTGGTGGTGCGCCTCGACGGCAACAACGTCGAGGAGGGCCGCCGCATCCTCGCCGACTTCGCCCATCCCCTCGTCACCCAGGCCGACACCATGGACGGCGGCGCCGCGAAGGTCGCCCAGCTCGCCGCCGAAGGAAAGTGAGCAGCACCCCCATGTCTATCTTTCTCGATGAGAACAGCAAGGTCATCGTCCAGGGCATGACGGGCTCGGAGGGCATGAAGCACTCCCAGCGCATGCTCGACTCCGGCACCGCCATCGTCGGCGGCGTGAACCCCCGCAAGGCCGGCCAGTCGGTCTCCTTCGACGGCGGCCACGAGGTGCCGGTCTTCGGCACCGTCAAGGAGGCCATGGAGGCCACCGGCGCGAACGTCTCCGTCGTGTTCGTGCCCCCGAAGTTCGCCAAGGACGCCGCGATCGAGGCGATCGACGCCGAGATCCCGCTCCTGGTGATCATCACCGAGGGCATCCCGGTCAAGGACAGCGCCGAATTCTTCAACTACTCCCAGGAGAAGGGCACCACCCGGATCATCGGCCCGAACTGCCCGGGCGTGATCAGCCCCGGCAAGTCCAACGCCGGCATCACTCCCGCGAACATCACCGGCGCGGGCAAGCTGGGCCTGGTCTCCAAGTCCGGCACCCTGACCTACCAGATGATGTATGAGCTCTCGGACATCGGCTTCACCACCTGCATCGGCATCGGTGGCGACCCAATCATCGGCACCACCCACATCGACGCCCTGGAGGCGTTCGAGCAGGACCCCGACACCGTCGGGGTGGTGATGATCGGCGAGATCGGCGGCGATGCCGAGGAGCGTGCCGCGGCGTACATCCAGGAGAACATGACCAAGCCGGTGGTCGGCTACGTCGCGGGCTTCACCGCCCCCGAGGGCAAGACCATGGGCCACGCCGGCGCGATCGTCACCGGCTCGGCCGGCACCGCGCAGGCCAAGAAGGAGGCCCTCGAGGCCGCCGGCGTCAAGGTGGGCAAGACCCCCACCGAGACCGCCGAGCTGATGCGGGAGATCATCAAGGGTCTCTGATCCCGACGGCTCCTGCGGCCTGAAAGCCGTGAGCGCGCGGCGCCCCGGATCCCCGAGCGGGACCCGGGGCGCGGTGCATCCGGGCCCCGAGCGCCGTGCGTGCGGGGATCTCCTCCTCGCGCAGGAGGCGCGACGCGCGGATCTCGCGGAGGCTGGTCCCATGATCAACTGCATCTCGCCCACGAGCGATCCCCGGCCCGACAGCGGCTGGGCCATCGTCGTGCTCGGCTCCGTCGTCCTGGGTGCCGTCCTCGCCTCGGTCCTGCTGTTCCCCGACGGCGTCACTGTCTCCATGGACCCCGGGTACCGGCCGATGCCGGTGCTGGTGCTGCTGGTGCCGGCCATGCTGTGCATCGCTGCGGCGCTGCTGCTGCCGGCGGGCCAGGGCTCCTCGGCGGTGCTGGTGACGCAGCCGGGCCGGGTGCGGGCGCAGACAGCCGGGCTGCTCGCTCTGGCCGTTGGGTTCTCGCTGCTGGTGCCGGTGCTGCCGCTGCCGGAGGACTACGTCCTGCTCAAGGCCCTGATGTTCATCGTGGTGCCGTGCGTGTGGCTCTGGTCCTCGGCCAGGCGCCATGGCGCCGGGGTGGAGATCCACCGGCCGAGCGTCCACCCGGCGGTGGTCGTACTGCCGGCACTGCTGCTCGGCGTCCTCTCGACTGTCGGCCCCTTCTCCAGCGGGTCCCCGACGGTCTGGCCGCCGCTGGCGACCCTCGTGGTCGGGGCGACGGCCACGGCGATCACCGCCGGACTGGGGGAGGAGCTGCTGTTCCGACGCTTCCTGCAGACCCGGCTGGAGGCCCTGTGCGGCCGATGGACGGGGATCCTGCTGGCCTCCCTGCTGTTCGGCCTGATGCATCTGTTCTCGCACCGGGTTGGCCCCCTGGGGGAGAGCGCCGTGCGGGTGATCGCCCTGCAGGGGACGACGGGGATCGCGCTGGGCGTGCTCTGGTCGCGCTGGCGACGCCTGTGGGTGTGCGTGCTGGCGCACGTGCTCCTCAACGGCCTCGCGGTGGTCCTGCACCTGCTGGGCCAGCTCGCCTGAAGCCCGCGGCGGCCCGGGGTCGTGCCGCGCGCCTGCCCGAACAGGCTCCGTGGCGAGTGCGCGGATAGACTCGTCACTGCCACGCGGCGGACCGGGCGCGAAGGAGGGGCTGTGAGCGGCGATCTGATCGACACCACCGAGATGTACCTCAAGACGGTGTTCGAGCTGCGCGAGGCCGGGGTGGTGCCGATGCGGGCCCGGATCGCCGAGCGGCTGGGGCACTCGGGGCCGACGGTCTCGCAGACCGTGGCGCGCATGGAGCGCGACGGGCTGCTGCACCTGGACGACGAGCGACGGATCCGACTCACCGACGAGGGGCGGGAGCTCGCCACGGTGGTGATGCGCAAGCACCGCCTGGCCGAACGGCACCTGCTCGACGTCATCGGCCTGGACTTCGCCCTGGTGCACGAGGAGGCCTGCCGCTGGGAGCACGTGATGAGCCTCGAGGTGGAGCGCCGCATCGCCCAGCAGCTGCAGCCGCCGTACGTCGATCCCTACGGCAACCCCATCCCCGGCCTGAGCGACCTGGGGATCTCGGAGACCGCGGTCACCCCGGAGGGTAAAGACAAGGCCAACGCGCCCATGGTGCTCTCCGAGGTCGCCACGGACGACCGGCCCACGCCGGTCCAGCTGCGCCGCATCGGTGAGCGCGCCCAGAGCGACATCGAGCTGCTCGGAGAACTTGCACGTCATGAGCTGTATCCCGACGCCAGGGCGGAGGTATGGCGGCAGGGGCGAGACGTGGTGCTCCGGGCCGAGTCCGGTGCCGCTGTCACCCTCTCCGACGTCATCGCTGGTCAGCTCCTTGTGACCCCGATCGCAACGGAGTAAAGCCTCCGTCAAGGTCTGCCCCAGAAGCGGCCCGGGACACGGACGGTCCCGCTCATGCGCACCTATCGTCGTACCCGTGCCGCGGCGACCTCGCCCGGCATGTCCACCGGCAGGCCCCGTTGCGCGCCGGATCCGGACTGCGAGCATCATCGAGCGCACAGGCGAGAGCCTCGGGGCTGGGAGCCACACGTGTCGAACACTGCGAAGAACACCCACCGTCGCGACGTGCGTACGGTGACCCCCGCCGTGCGCGCAGGCCGCGCTGCCGCCGGCGCCGCGATGGCAGCCGGGATCCTGCTCGGCGGTGCCACTGCCGCGACCGCTGAGCCGAACGCCGAGGCGCCTGCCCCGCAGGCCGACGCCGCCGCCGCGGCCGTGCTGGCTCCCGTGGTCGCCCCGGCCGTCGGCATCCCCAGCGCCGATGTGGCCGACGAGGCCGAGGCCGCCCCGTCCCTGGCCCCCGCCGCCGGTGCGATCTCGATCGTCCTTCCCGAGCCGGAGCCGGAGCCCGAGCCGGAGCCGGTGGTGGAGGACCAGGACGAGCAGGAGCACTCCGTGGACCGCTCCGAGCGCGAGGACAGCAGCGAGAGCCGCGAGGACAGCAGCGAGAGCCGTGAGGACAGCAGCGAGAGCCGTGGGGACCGCAGCGAGAACCGCGAGGATCGCAACGAGGACGGCGAGGAGTCAAGCGAGGAGCGTCGTTCCGAGGGTGAGAGCCGCTCCTCCCGCTCCAACGACCGGTCCGAGGCGCCGCGTGAGGAGAAGCAGGAGCAGAAGCAGTCCTCCGACTCGGGCATCTCCCCGGGCAAGGGCAGCTCCATCCTGGCGACCGCTCGCAGCGGCATCGGCACCCCGTACGTCTACGGCGGCACCAGCCCGTCCGGCTGGGACTGCTCCGGTTTCGTGCAGTGGGTGTACGCCCAGCACGGCATCAGCCTCCCCCGCGGTGCGGCCGATCAGGCCGCTGCCGGGCGCGTGATCCCGCGTTCCGAGGCCCGCCCCGGCGACCTCGTCTACAAGCCCGGCCACATCGGGATCTACGCCGGCGGCAACATGTTCGTCGACGCGGGCAACACGCGCGTGGACACCTCCGAGCGCAACATCTACTCCGGGAACTGGACCTTCATCCGCATCGGCGGCTGATCCAGCCCACCCGCACACGGCCCTGCACCCCTCCCGGATGCAGGGCCGCTCCCATTCCCGGGCGGCTGCGCCGGGTACCGTGGGCACGTGTCCTCCGCCCGTGACCTCCTCGCCGCCGCTCTGCTGCTGATCGCGACCGTGCTGGGCGCCCTGTGGATCCCGGCTGCGTGGCTGGACCGGACGGTCATCGAGCAGGAGGGCTTCCTCGCGGTCACCGAGCCGCTGGCCGATGACCCTGCGTTCCAGCGCACCCTCACCGACAGCGCCGTCGCGCAGATCCTGGGGGATGAGCGCGTGCCGGACTGGATCACCGAGCGTGTCACGCCCTTGGCGGAGGAGCAGGCCGCGCGGATCACCGGGACCGAGGTGTACGGCAGTGTCTGGGATGTGACCATGCGCGAGCTGCACGGTGCGCTGTTCAGCCCCGGGGCATCGGACCTGGACGTGGACCTGGGGCCCGCCATCGACGCCATTCTCAGCGGCATCGAGGATCACCTCCCCCTGGGCATCACCGTCGCCCGGCCGGAGGACGCCACCGTCACCCTGGCCACCATCCCCGATGTCCCGCTGCTGGCGAAGGCCGCCTCGCTCTCCCCGTGGGCGCACCGGCTGGGGCCGGCCGCGCTGCTGCTGCTCCTGGTCGCGCTCACCGTCGCAGCGCACCGCCGCACGATGCTCACCCTTGCCGGGGTGGGCGGCATCCTCGCCGGAGGGGCGGTGTGGCTGCTGGCCACCCGCATCGAGGACGTGGTGCCCGACAGCGTCGATCAAGCCGTGTTCGTCGGCCCGATCGTGCAGGTGTTCCAGGAGAAGTTCACCACCGAGGTGATGCCGCAGGGGGTGATCATGCTCGGGGTGGGCGCACTGGTGATGGCCGTCGGCCTGGTGCTGATCGGCCTGCGCCGCAGCGCGTGAGGGCCGGCCTCAGACGTCGGTCGGTGCTGCTGTCAGATGCTGCCGCACTGCCAGGTCGATCAGCCGGGCCGCTGTGCGGGCGGTGCGGGAGTCGACGTCGAGGCCGGGATTCAACTCCACCACGTCGATCAGGGCGAGCTTCCCGCTCGCCGCGGCAGCACGGACCGCCGTGACGATCAGCGGCAGCGGTACGCCCAGTCCCGCCGGGGCGCTCACACCGGGGGCAGCCGCTGCAGGCAGCACGTCCAGGTCGATGGTGAGGTAGAGGACGTCCAGATCCTCGACGACCTCCTCCACGAAGCTCTGCACGGCGCCTGTCCCGCCGTCCAGGCATTCCAGGTCGGTCAGCCAGCGCACGCTCAGTTCGCGAGCGGTGTCGAACAGTGCGCCGGTGTTGGACGCCTCCGAGATGCCGAGCACCGCGTAGATGAGGTCCCGCCCAGCGGCCCTCTCGGCCTCGGCCATCTGCAGGAACGGGGTGCCGGAGGTGGCACGGTCCTCCCGTCGCAGGTCGAAGTGCGCATCGAGGTTCAGCACGCCCCAGCGGGGTCGCGCTTCGGGGGCGTCGGTGCCGACGCCGTGGGAGCTGACCAGTCCCAGGTAGCAGGCCCAGGCGGTCTCGTGCCCCCCGCCCAGCACCACCGTGAGCAGGGAGCCAGGAGCGCCGAGCGCGGAGGCGATCATCGCCGCGGCGTCGCGGTGGCCGGTCTCCAGGTCCTCGCCCACGGTGACCGCGTCCCCGTGGTCCACCAGCTGTACGTCGCCGCGGGCGATGCTCGGGTGCGGGACCATCGGAGCCAGGGCGGAGCGCAGGGCCTCGGGTCCGTGGGCAGCGCCCGTCCGACCGCCGTTGCGGCGCACGCCCTCGTCGGTGCGGAAGCCGACCACCGCGACGTGCGGTGCGGAGCTCCCCCGGGTCCGCTGGGCGGGCCGCACCCGCTGGTGCCACCGGGCGTGATCAGGACCCTCGCCGTCGACGCGGCCGGTCCAGGCGCGGAGCGGAACAGGGGCGCTGTGGTCGTCCATCGGCGGCGGTCCTCCGGGTGCGTGGGGTCGAAGCGACGGGGTGCCGCTGTTCCCATGGTGGCACCTGCGGTCCCTGAGGCCGGGCCGCATCCCCCCCGACTGTCCGAGATCCCGGACGGCTCCGGGCTGGAGCACTCACCCGGTGCTCGGGGACATGCTGTGCTGAAGGGGTCCCACTGCAGCGACCTCCCAGACCCAGGAGCACACCATGAGCCTTCCCGGCGCCCGCCCCGTTCGCGCCCCCCGCGGCACCGATCTGACCGCGAAGAGCTGGCAGACAGAGGCCCCGCTGCGGATGCTGATGAACAACCTCGACCCTGAGGTGGCCGAGCGGCCCGATGACCTGGTGGTCTACGGTGGCACCGGCCGCGCCGCCCGCTCCTGGGAGGCGTACGACGCGATCGTTGCGACCCTGAGGGACCTCGAGGACGACGAGACGCTGCTGGTGCAGTCCGGCAAGCCCGTCGGAGTGCTGCGCACCAACCCCTGGGCCCCGCGGGTGCTGCTGGCCAACTCCAACCTGGTGGGGGACTGGGCCACCTGGCCGGAGTTCCGTCGGCTCGAGGCCGAGGGCCTGATGATGTACGGCCAGATGACCGCCGGGTCCTGGATCTACATCGCCACCCAGGGCATCCTGCAGGGCACCTATGAGACCTTCGCGGCCGTGGCCCGCAAGCGCTTCGAGGGCACCCTGGCCGGCACCATCACCCTCACCGGGGGCTGCGGAGGCATGGGCGGGGCACAGCCCCTGGCCGTCACCCTGAACGGCGGGGTGTGCCTGATCGCCGACGTGGACCGCTCCCGCCTGGAGCGCCGCCGCTCCAAGCGCTACCTCGATGTGATCGCGGACGACCTTGACGACGCGATCGCCCGCGCCACCAGTGCCCGGGACGAGAAGCGCGCCCTCTCCATCGGCATCGTGGGCAATGCCGCCGAGGTGTTCCCCGCCCTGCTGGAGCGGCAGTGCAAAGGCGAGATCCGCATCGACGTGGTCACCGACCAGACCAGCGCCCACGATCCCCTGTCCTACCTCCCCGTCGAAGTGGACGTGGAGAACTGGCAGGCGGAGGCCGAGGCCGATGCGGAGGGCTTCACCAAGAAGTCCCGCGAGTCGATGGCCCGGCAGGTGCAGGCCATGGTGGAGTTCCAGGACCAGGGTGCCGAGGTGTTCGACTACGGCAACTCCATCCGCGACGAGGCCCGCCACGCCGGATACGACCGCGCCTTCTCCTTCCCCGGCTTCGTGCCCGCCTACATCCGCCCCTTGTTCTGCGAGGGCCTGGGCCCCTTCCGCTGGGTGGCGCTCTCGGGGGATCCGGAGGACATCGCCGTCACCGACGCGGCACTGAAGGAGCTGTTCCCCGAGAACGAGCACCTGCACCGCTGGCTGGACGCCGCCGGGGAGCTGGTGGAGTTCGAGGGACTGCCGGCTCGGATCTGCTGGCTGGGCTACGGCGAGCGGCACCGCGCGGGGCTGTGGTTCAACGAGCTGGTGCGGGAGGGGAAGGTGAAGGCCCCGATCGTGATCGGCCGCGACCACCTCGACTCCGGCTCGGTCGCGTCCCCGTACCGCGAGACCGAGGGCATGCTCGACGGCTCCGACGCCATCGCCGACTGGCCCCTGCTGAACGCCCTGACCGCGACGTCCTCCGGCGCCACCTGGGTGTCGATCCACCACGGCGGCGGCGTGGGCATCGGCCGCTCCATCCACGCCGGGCAGGTGGGCGTGGCCGACGGCACCGATCTGGCCGCCCAGAAGCTGGACCGCCTGCTCACCAACGACCCGGCCATGGGCGTGATCCGGCACGTGGATGCCGGCTACTCCCGCGCCGCGGACGTGGCCCGGGAGCGCGGGGTGCGGGTGCCGATGCAGGCCCGGGCGAGGGACTGAGCCCGCGGGCCTGCTGGTCCGACCTCTCACCGGGGGCACAGCCGTGGACCGGGAGGCCGGCACCGTGACGGTGACCAAGCCCTGGGGGCCGGGCGGCCCCAACGCTCCCAAGACAGTCACCATGGCCTACGACGAGTACCGGGAGACCTTCGGGCGGACCACCGTCGGACGCACCGAGGACCCGGGATTCCTGCAGCGCCATGGGATCGGTGACGGCGTGGGGAGCCCCTGAGGGTCTCGCCCGTAGTCCGGTACCTCGGACAGTTCTCCGAGGAGGCCGCCATGGCCCCAGCGTGCAGTCCGTAGATTCGGTGCATGGCCGCCACCCTCATCACCGGGATCTCCGAGCTCTGGACCTTCGACCCCGCCCTCGAGGACCCGTCCGCGCCACCGCGAGGCATGTCCGACGGACAGCTGCTCCGCGATGCAGCCGTGGTGATCGACTCCGGCCACATCGCCTGGATCGGACCTGCCCCCGAGGCCCCCGCGGCCGACGACCAGGTGGACCTCGGGGGCCGGGCCGTGCTGCCGGGCTGGGTGGACTCTCACACCCACCTGGTGTTCGCCGGGGACCGCTCCGCCGAGTTCGAGGCGCGGATGGCAGGGGAGTCCTACGCCGCCGGTGGCATCGCCGTGACCACCGGGGCGACTCGCGCCGCGCGTGACGAGGAGCTGCTGGCCCTGGTGCGCAGCCGGATCACCGAGGCCGTGCGCGGCGGCACCACGTGCTCGGAGACCAAGACCGGGTACGGCCTCACAGTGGACGAGGAGGCCCGGGCAGCCCGCCTGCTGGCCCAGCTCCATGCCGCAGGCGAGATCGACGAGATCACCTACCTCGGTGCCCACCTGGTGCCCGGCGAGTTCGAGGGCCGGGGCGAGGAGTACGTGGACCTGGTGGCCGGCCCCATGCTCGAGGCCGTGCAGGACGCGGCGGGACCCGCCCTGCGCTGGATCGACGTGTTCTGCGAGGACGGCGCCTTCGATCCCGAGCAGTCCACGCGGGTGCTGCGCGCCGGCGCCGACGCGGGCCTGGGCCTGCGGGTGCACGGCAACCAGCTTGGCCGCACCGGCGGTGTGCAGCTGGCGTGCGCTCTGGGGGCGGCGAGCGTCGATCACCTCAACCACCTCGATCCCGCCGACGTCGACGCCCTCGCCGCGACCGCGGCTCTGCCCGTCGCGCCGGGCGAGGAGCCCGGTGTGCTGGATGCCCGGACCGGGCCCACTGTGGCGACCGTGCTGCCGGCCTGCGACCTCTCCACCCGCGCGCCCCTGGCCCCCGCCCGAGAACTGCTCGAGGCCGGGGCCCAGCTCGCGATCGCCTCGAACTGCAACCCCGGTACCAGCTACACCAGTTCCCTGGCGTTCTGCGTGGCCACCGCGGTGCTGCAGATGCGGCTCACCCTCGCCGAGGCCGTGCGCGCCGCCACCCGCGGCGGCGCCCTCGCCCTGCGCCGCAACGACGTGGGACACCTCGGCGTCGGTGCCCGGGCGGACCTGCACGTGCTCGATGCCCCCGCCGCGATCCACCTCGCCTACCGCCCCGGCATGCCGCTCACCCATGCGGTGTGGCGGCGCGGGACACGCGTCCTCTGATCTCCCTCACTCACCCCGGTACGGCCCTTGGACGGGCCCGCCCATCCCCACCCGACACAGGAGTTCCCATGACCTCGACGAACGCCTCCCCGAACCCCTCCGCCGCCTCCGAGCCCCCCGTCGTCACCCTCGGCACCGCCGGCCTCACGGCAGGTCACGTCCTCGCCGTCGCCCGCCGCGGCGCCCGCGTGGACCTCGACCCCGCGGCCCGGGACGAAGTGGCCCGGGTGCGCGCCCACGTGGATGCCCTGGCGGCTCCCGGCCATGCCCCGGTGTACGGGGTCTCCACGGGCTTCGGGGCGCTCGCCGACACCGCCATCGACCCGGGCATGCGGGGCGCCCTGCAGCGCTCCCTGATCCGCTCCCATGCGGCCGGCGCCGGCCCAGAGGTGGAGACCGAGGTGGTGCGTGCGCTGATGCTGCTGCGTGCCCGCACCCTCGCCTCCGGCCGCACCGGCGTGAGGCCCGTCGTGCTGGAGACCATGCTGGCGCTGCTGAACGCGCACATCACCCCCATCGTCCACGAGTACGGCTCCCTGGGCTGTTCCGGGGACCTGGCCCCGCTGTCCCACTGCGCACTGGTGCTCATGGGAGAGGGCCGCGCCCGGGATCGCGCCGGCGAGGAGCGCCCCGTGCGCGAGCTGCTGGCCGAGGCCGGCATCGAACCGATCGAGCTGGCGGAGAAGGAGGGGCTGGCGCTGGTCAACGGCACCGACGGGATGCTGGGGATGCTCCTGATGGCCATCGCCGACCTCGACGAACTGGTGCGGATCGCCGACGTCACCTGCTCGCTGACGGTGCAGGGCCTGCGGGGCCGCGACAGCGTGTTCCGGCCCGAGCTGCACACGCCGCTGCGCCCCCACCCGGGACAGGCGGCATCGGCCGCCAACATCCTGGACCTCCTGCAGGGGTCACCGATCATCGCCGACGTGGCCGCCGAGGGGTCACGGGTCCAGGACGCCTACTCCCTGCGCTGTGCCCCGCAGGTGGCCGGCGGGGTGCGGGACACCCTGGACCATGCCCGCACCGTCGCCGAGCGCGAGCTGGCCGCCTCCATCGACAACCCCGTGGTGCTCGAGGACGGCACCGTCACCTCCAACGGGAACTTCCACGGCGCACCGGTGGCCTACGTGCTGGACTTCCTGGCCGTGGTGGCCGCGGACCTCGCCTCCATCGCGGAGCGCCGCACCGACCGCATGCTCGACAAGGCCCGCTCCCACGGGCTGCCGCCGTTCCTGGCCGACGACCCCGGCGTGGACTCCGGCTTCATGATCGCCCAGTACACCCAGGCTGCCCTGGTCTCGGAGATGAAGCGCCTGGCCATGCCGGCCAGCGTGGACTCGATCCCCTCCTCGGCGATGCAGGAGGACCACGTGTCCATGGGCTGGCACGCGGCCCGCAAGCTGCGCACCGCGGTGGAGAATCTGCGCCGGGTGCTCGCCATCGAGCTGCTCACCGCTGCCCGCGCCTGCGACCTGCGCGCACCACTTGCCCCGTCGGCCGCAGGTGCGGCCGCGATCGCGGTGCTGCGCGGCACGGTCGACGGGCCGGGTCCTGACACGTTCCTCGCGCCCGACATCGCGGAGGCAGAGTCGCGCCTGGCCGACGGCTCCGTGCTCGAGGCCGTTCAGAGCGTTACGGGCCAGCTGCGCTGAGCACATCAGGGCCCGGTCCTCTGACCGGGCCCTGATCAGCGGGGATGCACAGAGATCACATGTGCACGAGGATCTTCACCTCGGTCTCGCCGTGGTCGCGAAGGCGCTTGTAGCCGTCCTCGACAATGTCATCGACTGAGATCTTCCGGGTGATGAACTTCGAGAGGTCCACAGCACCGCTGCGGGCCAGCTCGATGGCCTCCACGTGGTCGTTGGCGTAGCCGATGGAGCCGCCGATGACCTTGTCGCCCATGATCAGCTGGCCGGTGAGGTCCAGCTCCACCGGGCTGACATGGATCGCGACGACCTCGAGGCGCCCGCCGGGGCGCAGTGAGGCCAGCAGGGCGTCGACCACCGGCTTGATCCCGGCCGCGTCGAAGGCGACGTCTGCGCCGACGCCATCGGTGAACTCGCGTACCACCGCGGGCAGGTCCTGCTCACTCGGATCGACGACCAGGTCAGCGACGCCGGTGGACCGGGCGATATCCTTGCGGGCCGCGGAGACCTCGCTCATGACGACCCGCATCCCTCGGGCCTTGAGGATCGCGGCGGTGAGCAGCCCGATCGGGCCAGCGCCACCGATCACCGCGGTGCCGCCGTCAACCACGCCGGCGTGCTTGACGGCATGCATGCCGACCGCCAGCGGCTCGATGAGAGCACCCTGGTCCAGAGGCAGATCACCGATCGGGTGCACGAAACGCTGCTCGGTGACGATCTGCTCGGCGAGCCCGCCACCGCGACCGGAGATCCCGATGAACCCCATTTTCTCGCACAGGTTGTATCGGTTCGCGTTGCACGGCGGGCACTGGCCGCACACCATCAGCGGCTCCACGACGACGTTGTCACCGATGGCGAGCCCCTCAACGCCCTCACCCACCTCGGTGATCGTGCCGGAAAACTCATGCCCGAAGACCACCGGCAGCTGCTCACCGGAGATCGGATGCGGAGAATCGGCCGGTGCCGGCGGGATCGGGCCATCGAAGTACAGGTGAAGATCGGATCCGCAGATCCCGGTGAATGCCGGAGTGATACGCACGGTGCCGGGCAGCAGCTCGGGCGCGGGCACCTCCTCCAAGCGAACGTCTTCCTTGCCGTAATAACGCACTGCACGCACGGGGCCTCCTCAGGGTCGTAGAGAGACAGGCAGGTCGTCGTTGTCCTGCAGCGCCAGCCTATGTGGCCTGCATCATCGCGGCGATTGCTTTCGTCCCGGGCCGTCTCACGTCGTGGCGCGCGACCGGGCATGCACATCCCGTGACCACGGCCATGGGACGCGGCCCGACACCGGACCGTACGGTGGAGGGCGGGTGACCTCGAGCGATATCGGTGCCGCAATAGTGTGCAGGGAACGTTCCCTGCCGATCCGTCGGCTGCTGCGTGCCCTGCAGATCATGTCCGTGCTGTGCATGCTGACCTCGGCGGTGCACAACTATGGCCTTGCTCTGCACGGCGGCGGGGACTGGGCTGCGTACCGTTGGGACACCGGCGATCTGCACGCTGTGCAGGCAGTCGTCGTTTCCCTGCTCGAGGCCCGGGACCGCACGGCCCTGACGCTGAGCCCCTACAGGGCGCTCAACCCCCCGGCAGCACCCGATGGGAGCTCGCCACCACGCTGACGGTCACCGTCATGTCCGATGGCACCGAGGCCTCGAGCTGCTCGGCGTCGACGTGGCGGGCACTGGGCGTCATCCGCACCAGATCACGGGCGGAAGCTGTCGAGAGGTCCACGGGGTAGCGCAGCTCCTCGGTGCGCTCCGTGCTGAACAGGGGATCCAGCACCCGGTGCAGGCGCTGCTCCTTGTGCGGGTCCAGGGAGACCATCCCGGGGACCACCTCACGCAGCTCGGCGAGGTGGTCCGGTGCGGGCCGCACCACCACCAAGACGCCCCCGGGCATCAGCACCCGTGCGAACTCGGTCGGGTTGCGAGGGGCGAACACGTCCAGCAGCACCTCCACGCAGGTGTCCCGCAGCGGGAACGGGGCGAACACGTCCCAGCTGGCCGCGGCGGCACGCTCATGGGCGCGGGCCGCGAACCGCAGGGCTCGGGTGGAGGTGTCCAGCCCCAGCCCTCGGGCCGAGGACAGGCGCTCCAGCACCCCGGCCAGGTAGTAGCCCGTGCCGCAGCCCACGTCCAGCACCGTGGGAGAACCACCCTCGGCACTGCGCGCCTCCGCATGGCCGACCACCAGCTCGGTGATCAGGTCGCGGATCGGTGCGTAGACGCCGCTGTCGAGGAACCTGTCCCGGGCCCGCGCCATCTCGTCGTCGTCCCCGCTGGTCGCTGCGGTGCCGGTGAGCAGGGAGGCATAGCCTGCCCGCGCCACGTCGAAGGTGTGCCGCGCCGGGCAGCGCAGGGAGCCGTCGACCGGGGCCAGCTGCTCCCCGCAGCGGGGGCAGCGCAGCAGGTCCAGCACCGCGGTCAGGGCGGAGGGCAGGGCGCGGACACCGGGGGGAGCAGGCATCGCTCCAGCGTACGCCCGGCTACGCCTGCTCCCACA
Organism: Brachybacterium sp. p3-SID957; assembly: GCF_025144775.1. NCBI lineage: Bacteria > Bacillati > Actinomycetota > Actinomycetes > Micrococcales > Dermabacteraceae > Brachybacterium > Brachybacterium sp. p3-SID957. Next base: position 36,974 of record NZ_JALXKT010000005.1, read on the forward strand.
GCTTTCGGTCGTGGCTGTTGATGATCTGCACTGCGGGGTCTCTGCGGGCCAGGGCACCCAGCCTGCGCTGGGTGCTGCGCAGGGCGGGCTCGTCGTGCGCCAGCAGCCCCTGCCGCACGCGCACATCGAGACGGCTCGAGCCCTCCCGCAGGGAGAGGGCCGAGTGGAAGGCGTCCCCGGCATGCAGCAGCCAGCCGCTGCCGGTGGGGATCGCCACCCCGGCATGACCGGCGGTGTGCCCGGGCATCGGCACCAGCAGCATCCCGGGCGCCACCGCCGACAGGTCCACGCATCCCTCGAAGCCCTTCCAGCGCACGGCTCCGGGCCGGTGCGGTGTGATCCGCGGACCGTGCGCCCACTGGGAGGGGCGGTACCGCTGGGCCTCCAGCAGCCCGCGCGGATGCCGGATGGCGCGATGCTCGGCCGCGAGCAGATGGACCTGGGCATGCGGTAGGTCCACGAGGCCACCGGCATGGTCGAGGTCGCCGTGGGTGAGCACCACATCGGAGACCGCAGCGGGGTCCAGTCCCAGGGCGCGGGTCCGCGCAACAGCGGTCTCCTCCGGGCGCAGGGCCGGCCGCAGCAGGTGCCGCACCGGGCCCAGGCGGCCCGGTGCCCGCACGTCCGCGCTGCCGAACCCGGTGTCCACCAGCACCAGGTGCCGCCCCACCTCGAGCAGCAGCACATGGCACACCATCGACTCTCCCGGCGGGGTGAGGGTGCCGCAGTTCAGGTGGTGGATGCGCATGCCCCCACCATGGCACGGGCCGCCTCGGTGCTCACCGTTCGCCGAGTCTCAGCCGCCGACGTACTCGCGCAAGTGCTTACCGGTCAGCGTCGAGGCATCGGCCACCAGCTGGGCGGGGGTGCCCTCGAACACGATGCGGCCGCCCTCGGCCCCGGCGCCGGGGCCCAGGTCGATGATCCAGTCGGCGTGGGCCATCACGGCCTGGTGGTGCTCGATCACGATGACCGTCTTGCCGGAGTCCACCAGGCGGTCCAGCAGGCCCAGCAGCGCCTCCACATCAGCCAGGTGCAGTCCGGTGGTGGGCTCGTCGAGCACGTACACCCCGCCCTTGTCGCCCATGTGGGTGGCGAGCTTCAGGCGCTGCCGCTCACCTCCGGAGAGGGTGGTCAGGGGCTGTCCGATGGTCAGGTAGCTCAGGCCCACGTGCCGGAGCCGGAGACCCCGGTGAACACCGTCAGGCAACGCTTCGGCAGGTCCACGCAGATGTCCTGCAGATTGTTCTCCCGCGCGCCGCGCACGCGGATCAGGTCATGGGAGTCAGCGGGGTGGCCTGTGGGGGACGAGCAGACGGAGGGGCAGCGCTGTTCTGCGGGGAGGGTCACGCGCTCACTGTACGGCGCGCCCGCGCAGCACGCCCTGCCCGCGTAGCCTGGGTGGGTGAGCACCGACGCGCAGCACTTCGACATCGCCCTGATCGGCTCCGGCTCTGCGAACTCCTTCCCGGGGCCGGAGTTCGCAGGCCGCAGCATCGTCCAGATCGACCGCGGGGTGGGCCCCCAGCACGTGTTCGGCGGTACCTGCCTGAACCTGGGCTGCATCCCCACCAAGATGCTGGTGCACACCGCGGACCTCGCCCATGCCCCCGCGGAATCAGCGCGCTTCGGCGTCACCGCAGCCCTGCGGCACGTGGACTGGCCCGCCGTCCGTGATCGCATCTTCGGCCGCCTGGACGCGATCAGCTCCGGCGGCCAGCAGTACCGCGACTCCCACCCGGATAACGACAACCTCACCCTGCTGCGCGGGACCGCCGCCTTCACGGGCGCACACTCCCTGACCGCCACCCTCCAGGACGGCACCGAGCAGGAGATCACTGCTGACACCATCGTGATCGGTGCCGGCTCGCGCCCCTCCTTCCCCCCGGTCGACGGGATCCAGGACGCCCGTCCCCACACCTCCGACACCATCATGCGGATCGAGCAGCTGCCGGCCTCCCTGGCGATCCTCGGATCCGGTGTGGTGGCGGTGGAGATGGCGCACATCTTCGCCTCCCTCGGGGTGGAGGTCTCCCTGATCGCGCGCACCGACCGTGTACTGCGGCAGACCGATGCGGAGGTCTCCGAGCGACTCACCCGGGTGCTGGGGGAGCGGCTGCATCTGATCACCGGTATGTCGACCACCTCTGTCGAGCGCGTGGCAGACGGGGTGGTGCTGCGCGGACTGCGCGACGGCGAGGAGCACGAGGTGCGAGCCGAGGAGCTGCTGGTCGCCACCGGTCGCATGCCCAATTCGGATCTGCTGAGGGTGGACCGTGCCGGCATCGACACCCATCCCGACGGCCGCATCGCGGTGGACGCCCACCAGCGGGTGCTCTCCGGCGGCGAGGTGCTCGAGGGGGTGTGGGCGCTCGGCGACGTCTCCAGCGAGCACCAGCTCAAGCACGTGGCCAACTTCGAGCAGAAGATCGTGCGGCACAACGTGCTGCATCCGGAGGACCTGCGCCGCTCGGACACGATGCCCATCCCCAGCGGGGTGTTCACCGATCCGCAGGTGGCCTGGGTGGGGATGGACGAGTCAACGGCCCGGGAGCGGGCCGAGGCGAGCGGGCGCAGCATCCGCGTGGCCCACCAGGGCTACGCCGGCATCGCCTACGGCTGGGCGCTGGAGGACACTGACGGCTTCGCCAAGATCATCGTGGACGAGGCCACCACCGAGATCCTGGGTGCGCACATCATCGGAGCGGAGGCCACCACGCTCATCCAGCTGGTGATCCAGGCGATGAGCACCGGGCAGACGGCCCGGGACATCGCCGCCACGCAGTACTGGATCCATCCAGCCATGCCGGAGCTGATCGAGAACGCCCTGCTGCAGGTCATCGACTGAGAGCCAGCGGCTCTCAGCCCTCCTCGCCGGCGCCCGGCAGGCAGGACTGCAGCGGGTCCTGTTCGATCTCGGGGTTCTCCGTGGTGGGCTCCTCGGTGGGCTCCGCACCGTCGGTGGACTCCTGCGAGGTGGGGTCCTCCGTGGGCTCCTCGGTGGGGCTCTCCTCCGGGCTCTCCTCGCCCGTCCCGTCGGTGCCCTCCTCGGAGGGCGCCTCGCCGGTGGGGGCCGGATCGGTGGAGCCGGCCTCCGTCTCGCCCTTGACCGACTCGGGCTGGGACTGCTTCATCGAGTCCTCGATCGATGCCTGGGCCCAGGCCTTCAGGTAGTCCCAGTCGGGGTCGCCGCTGGGGGTGACGTCCTGGGTGATCGGGTACGAGGTGAAGCCGGCCTCCTTGATCCGCAGGGCGAGCTCCACGAACGCGTCGAGGTCCCGCACCGGGATGTCGGTGGCGATGTTCTTCTCGGTGGCGGTGACCAGGCGCGGCACCGACATGGCGACGGTGGCCGGATCGGCCTCCTCCGCCACCGCGCGCACGATGCGCTGCTGTCGGCACATTCGGTTGAAGTCGTCCGAGCCCTCACGCGACCGGGCGTACCACAGGGCGTGGTAGCCGTCGAGCTTCTGGTCACCGGGCTCGATGTAGCCGTCGATGGGGCCGCTGCCGCCGCCGATGGGGATGCGCCGCTCCACCACGAGGTCCACCCCGCCGATGGCGTCCACCAGGTCCTCGAAACCCTGCAGGTTCACCATCGCGTAGTAGTCCATCTCCAGGCCCAGGGTCTCCTCCACGGCCCAGGTGGTGGCGGTCAGGCCCGGCTCGGGATCCCCGGGGAACAGGTCCGGGCGGTCCTCCGCCCACCTCCACACGGCGTTGATCAGGTCCTGGTTGCGACCGAAGTAGCGGAAGCCGTCGGGGAACACCTCGGCGGCAGGGGTGTCCTCGGGGAAGCGCACGTGCTCGAGGTTGCGGGGGATGGAGAACAGGGCGGTGTGGCCGGACTCGGTGTCCACCGAGGCCACCATGATCGTGTCGGGGCGGGTGCCGGTGCGGTCATCGCCGGCGTCCTGGCCCAGCAGCAGGATGTTGATCCGGCCCACGCCGGCCCACGGGTCCTTGCCCTTCTGGATGCGCCCGGAGCCGTTGCCCTGGCCGAACACTGTGTCCGAGCCCAGCAGACCCTGGGCCGCCCACAGCGACTGCACGCCACGGCCGAAGGGCAGGGCCACGGCCACCACCATGAGGGCGGCGATCGCGAAGGCGAGGTACCGCTTGGCGCCCTGGAGGCGCTGCCGGGAGGTGTGCGCCAGGTTCGCCACCACGATCTGGATCGCCCAGACCAGGCCGACCAGGGCGACGGCGATCATCAGCCCCACCAGGACGGTGCGGTCCGTCAGGAGCATCAGCCCGGAGCGCGTGGGATCGCCCAGCAGCAGCCAGGCGCCGACGGCGAGGGCGCCGACGGCCATGATGCCCAGCAGCACCCATCCGATGCGGCGCAGGCTGGTGGTGAGCAGGCCGCTGCCGGGGGCCACGGAGGTCAGCACCGTCCAGAACGCCACCGTCGGCAGGGATCCCTCGGGGCGCTCGGCCGCGCGGGCACCGTGTCGGCCCGACGACGACGGGGACTGCGGGGAGCTCGGTGGGCGTGAGGCGCGGGAGCCGTCGCGGTCCCGGGGCGGCCGTGCCGCTGTCGATGCGTGGGCTGCGGGGGACGCGTCACCAGCAAAGGACGCCTCGGCAACGGGGGAGGACCAGGCGTCGTGGTCCTCGGTCTCCCGTGCGGCCCGGTCGGATGATGCCGGGCTCTCGGCGAGCGGGCGAGCGGCGCGACGGCCATGGCGCGGCGCCTCCGATCCGGGCACGGGTGTCGGAGCAGGGGTGGGCGTCGTCGGCCCCGGCCGGGCCGCTTCCGCAGCGGTGCCCGACGGGGGAGCGGGATCCGGCGCGGCAGCGGGGTCCGGTGAGGCAGCGGGATCCGGCGCAGCAACGGGGTCCGGTGAGGCGTTCGCGGTGCTCGGCGTGCCCACCCAGGCCTTGCGGGTGGAGCCGAATGCTGCCTCGCGATTGGCCCGCGCCGCATCGGGGGACAGCGGGGAGGGCGAGGAGCGCCGTCCGGGAGCCTGGTGCTTTCCGCCCCGACGACGCCTGCGCCACGAGCTCGAGGACGGGTCCGTCATGCGCCCCATCCTAGATTCATGGCCGCAATGCACGTGCCACCGGCATGTGAGGGCATGGTGGAGGTCCCGCATCCGCACCGTCCCGGGCCTCGCCGCCTATCCTGAGCCGCATGCGCCTGCTCCATGACCCCTCCACTGACCTCACCTACGACGACTGCTTCTTCCTGCCGTCCCGCTCGGCGGTGACCTCGCGCTTCGACGTCGACCTCTCCAGCGACGACGGCAGCGGCACCACCATCCCGCTGATCGCCGCCAACATGACCGCGGTCTCGGGGCGCCGCATGGCCGAGGTGATGGCGCGGCGCGGCGGACTGGCGGTGCTGCCTCAGGACCTCTCCCCGGATCGCATCGACTCGATCGTCCGCTCGGTGAAGGCACGGGACCTGCTGGTGGATCATCCGCTGACCCTGGGGCCCGACGGCACCCTCGGGCAGGCCGATGCCCTGCTGCCCAAGCGGCCCCACGGCCTCGTGGTGGTGGTCGACGACGAGCGCAGACCCCTCGGCGTCATCTCCGCCCAGGAGACCCAGGGCCGTGACACCTTCGGCGCCGTCGGTGGGGTGGTCAGCACCGACGTGCTCACCCTGGGCCCCGGGGACCTCGCCATGGAGCCCGCCCAGCTGCACTCCCGCATCGCCGCGACGCACCACGACGCCGCGCTGGTGGTCGAGGCCGATGGCACGCTGCGCGGTGTCCTCACCGCCACCGGTGTGCTGCGCTCGACGATCTACACCCCCGCCACCGACGCGCAGGACCGCCTGCGCACCGCGGTCGCCGTCGGGATCAACGCCGACGTCCCCACCCGCGTGCAGGATCTGCTGGACGCCGACGTGGACGTGATCGTCCTGGACACCGCCCACGGTCACCAGGACCGCATGATCGAGGCCCTGCGCGCCGCCCGCTCCGTGCTCGGCGACCGGGCCGACACCCCCGTGAGGCTGGTGGCCGGCAACGTGGTCACCGCGGAGGGGACCCGGGAGCTGATCGAGGCCGGGGCCGACATCGTCAAGGTCGGCGTGGGCCCCGGTGCCATGTGCACCACCCGCATGATGACCGGTGTGGGCCGCCCTCAGTTCTCCGCCGTCCTCGAGTGCGCCGCCCAGGCCCGGGAACTGGGCGCTCGGATCTGGGCCGACGGCGGTGTGCGCCATCCCCGCGACGTCGCGCTCGCGCTCGCCGCCGGTGCCTCCAACGTGATGATCGGCTCCTGGTTCGCCGGCACCTACGAGTCGCCCGGGCAGATGCGTGCCGACGAGCGTGGGCGCCGGTACAAGGAGAACTTCGGGATGGCCTCCAAGCGTGCCGTCTCGAACCGCACCGCGAAGGAGGACGCCTTCGCGCGTGCCCGCAAGTCCCTGTTCGAAGAGGGCATCTCGACCTCCCGCATGTATCTCGAGGACGGCGCCGGCGGGGTCGAGGACCTGTTGGACACCATCACCGCCGGTGTGCGCTCCTCCTGCACCTACGCGGGGGCGCTGAGCCTGGCGGAGTTCCGCGAGCGTGCCGTGATCGGGCTGCAGAGCGCAGCCGGGTACGCGGAGGGCCGTCCGGTGGCCACGTCGTGGAGCTGAGCGACTAGGCTCGTGGCCATGACGACTCTCGTGATCGGTGGTGCCGGGTACATCGGATCGCACGTTGTGCGACTGCTTCTGAAGAGGGGGGAGCACGTGATCGTGGTGGACGACCTGTCCACCGGGTTCCGCGAGCGCACCGAGGGCGCCGAACTGGTGGAGCTGGACGTCACCAGTCCTGACGCGGTGGACAAGCTGGCCTTCCAGCTGCGGGCCTGCGGTGCCGACTCGGTCATCCACTTCGCCGCGCACAAGCAGGTGGGCGAGTCGGTGCAGAAGCCGGAGATGTACTGGCACGACAACATCGGGGGGCTCGCGAACGTGCTGGCCGCCTGCGCCAGCGCTGAGGTGCGCGACGTGGTGTTCTCCTCCTCGGCCGCCGTGTACGGGATGCCGGACGTGGACCTGGTGACCGAGGACCTGCAGCCCCAGCCCATCAACCCGTACGGCGCCACCAAGTACGTGGGGGAATGGATGCTCGCGGACGCCGAGCGGGCCCACGGCATGCGCACCGTGGCGCTGCGCTACTTCAACGTGGCCGGCGCCGGCTGGCCGGACCTGGCCGACACGCTGGTGATGAACCTGGTGCCCATCATCCTGGACGCGGTCGAGGCCGGGCGGGACCCGATCGTGTTCGGCGACGACTACGACACCCCGGACGGCACCTGCATCCGCGACTACGTGCACGTGCTGGATCTGGCTGACGCCCACATCGCCGCCCTGGACTACCTGCGCGGCGAGGATCGCCCGCACCGCGTGTTCAACGTGGGCACCGGGACCGGCTCCAGCGTGCTCGAGGTGATCGAAGCCGTGGGCCGCGCCCTCGGCACCGAGCTCACCCCGACGATGGGCGAGCGCCGCCCGGGCGACCCTGCCCGCCTGATCTGCTCCACCGAGCGGATCGAGCAGACGCTGGGCTGGTCCTCCAGCAAGGACCTCGACGACATCGTGCGCTCCGCCGTGGAGGCCCGTCAGGGGCGCTGACCCCGCAGTCCCCACAGCCCCGCGATCAGGTCAGATAGCGGTAGATCGGATCGGTGGGATCCACCCGCTCGATCTCCATGTTGGAGGCCGCCATCCTGGCCATCAGCGGCTCGAGATCCTCCGCCCGCCCGATCTCCAGGCCCACGAGTGCAGGGCCCTCCTCGCGATTGTTGCGCTTGATGTAGTCGAACAGGACGATGTCGTCGTCCGGGCCCAGCACCTGGTCCAGGAAGCGTCGCAGCGCCCCGGGCTCCTGCCGGAAGGTCACCAGGAAGTAGTGCTTGAGGCCCTCGTGGACCATCGAGCGCTCCAGGATCTCGTTGTAGCGTGACACGTCGTTGTTGCCGCCGGAGACCACCACCAGCACATCGGCGTCGGCACGGACCGCGCCCGTGGCCACGGCGGTGGCCGCCAGCGCCCCCGCGGGCTCGGTGATGATGCCGTCCACCTGGTACAGGGCGAGCATCTCGGTGCACACCGCGCCCTCCTCCACGGCCAGCAGCTCCGGATCGATCGCCTGCACCATCGCCAGGGGGCCCGCGCCCACGCGGCGCACCGCGGCTCCGTCCACGAAGCGGTCCATCTCGTGCAGCGTCACCGGGCGTCCCGCGCGCACAGCAGCGGCCATCGAGACGGCACCGGCGGGCTCCACGCCCACGATCCGCACCGAGGGGGTGCGCTCGCGCAGCCAGGCCCCGCAGCCGGCCAGCAGCCCACCGCCGCCCACCGGCAGCACCACGGTGGAGGCCTCCCGGCCGTGCTCGCTGCGGAGCTGCTCGATCGCCTCACGGGCGACCGTCCCCTGCCCGGCCATCACCACCGGATGATCGAAGGGCGGCACCAGGGTGGCGCCGGTGCGCTCGGCGTCATCGGCCGCTGCTTCCGCGGCGTCGTCGAAGGTGTCGCCCACCAGCACGAGCTCCACCCACTCCCCGCCCAGCGCGACGATGCGGTCGCGCTTCTGGCGCGGTGTGGTGCCGGGCACGTAGATGCGCCCGTGGATCTCCTGGACCGCGCAGGCCTGCGCCACGCCCTGGGCGTGATTGCCGGCGCTCGCGGCGACCACACCCGCCTCCCGCTCCTGGGGGGTGAGCGAGTCGAGGAACAGGTGGGCACCGCGCAGCTTGTAGGAGCGCACGGACTGCAGGTCCTCGCGCTTGAGCCATACCGGCACCCCGGCGATGTCGCTGAGTCGCTGGCTCAAGTGCACGGGCGTGCGTCGCAGCACCGACTCCAGCCGCTCAGCTGCCTCCTCCACCTCGTCGGCGCTCAGGGGCAGTACGGGATCGACGGTCGTCATCAGGTCTCCTGCAACGTCAGCTGTCCTGCGGAATCACGAGCGCCGTGGCGATCGCCGCGATGCCCTCGCCCCGACCCGTCAGGCCCAGGCCGTCGGTGGTGGTGCCAGCCACCGAGACGGGCGCACCGGCGGCCTCGCTCATGCGCGCACAGGCCTCCTCGCGGCGGCGTGAGAGCCTTGGCCGGTTGCCCACCACCTGCACCGAGATGTTCCCGATCTCGAACCCTGCCTCGCGCACCAGGCGCGCGGCCTCGGCCAGCAGCGCGGCACCGGAGGCGCCGGCCCACTCGGGACGGCCGGTGCCGAAGTGCGTTCCCAGATCACCGATGCCCGCGGCCGCGAAGAGCGCGTCGCAGGCCGCATGGCAGGCGACGTCGGCATCGGAGTGGCCCTCCAGGCCGCGCTCGCCCTCCCAGCGCAGGCCCGCGATCCACAGCTCGCGGTCACTGCCCTCCGGCGCGACGGCATGCACGTCCACCCCGGTGCCGACGCGGGGAAGGGCGGTCATGCCGGATCTCCGGGACGGCCCGGATCGGTCCCGTCCGTCGCTGCGGTATCGATCCGGTCCAGCAGCGTGTCGATGTCCTGGTACGTCTGCTCCGGGCGGGTACCCAGCAGCAGCGGCATCCCGGACACGCGAGGAATGCCGAGCGCGTCGGGCAGGTCCACGGTGGAGACCACCAGATCAGCGGTGAAGTCGGGCGAGAGCAGGTCCATCACGGTGGCCTGGACGACTCGGAGGTGCGCACCGCGCGGGGCCACGTGCTCGCGAACGCGTTTCGCGAGCAGGGCGGAGGTGGCGATCCCCGCGCCGCACACGATGGCGATGGTGAGCATGGCGGACTCCTGAAGGGAAGAGTGGGAAGAGCGGGCATCGGGGACGGGCGAGGCGGAACCACGATTCTGACATGCTTCGGGTGCGGCGACTACGATGCGGGGGTGACCCATCCGCGCCGACTCCGCTCACCGCGCCTGCGCGGGAAGGCCGCTGGCATCGTCCTGGCCGGGGGGTCCGGCACCCGGGTGGGTGCCGGGATCAACAAGGCGTTCCTGCCGCTGTCCGGGCGCAGCATCGCCAGCTGGGGGATCAACACTCTGGCCTCCGTGGAGGGCGTGGGGACGCTGGTGTTCGTGGTGCGACCCGAGGATCGCGAGCACGCCCGCTTCGTCGCCGAGCGCGAGACCGCCCACCACCTCGAGATCATCATTGGCGGTGACACCCGGCAGGAGTCGGAGCTGATGGCGCTGCGGCACCTGGCCGACCGCATCGACTCCGGTGCGGTGGACACGGTGCTGATCCACGACGCCGCCCGGCCCCTGGTCTCGCACGGTCTCGCTGCGGCCGTGCTCCACGCAGCCCGGGAGCACGGGGGAGCGGTGCCCGGCATACCGGCCGCCGATGTCGCCCCCGTGGGCGGCACCGCCCACCTGGCGACGGGGGCCTTCGACCCCTCCCGCCTGGTGCGGGTGCAGACGCCCCAGGGATTCCGGGCCGCCACCATCCTGGACGCCTACGAGGCGGCCGCGCGCGACGGCTTCGTGGGGACCGACACCGCCTCGTGCGCCGAGGAGTACACGGACATCCCCGTGAGCTGGGTGCGCGGCGAGGAGACCAACTTCAAGATCACCTACGCCCAGGACCTGCTCCTGGCCCAGGACGTCGTGGCCGCGCTAGGTTTGAGGACGGGGTGAGGAGGAGAGGATGGCTGTCCAGGAGAGCTACCTGCGCTGCACCGCCTGCGAGCAGGAGTCGGAGCACCAGGTCGTCTACGCCGGTCGTTTCGTCTCCGAGATCCAGTGCGCCGGCTGCGGTGCCGTCACCCGTCTCGACGTCAGCGAGGACTACCTGCCGGATCTGCGCCAGCGGATCTCCAGCAAGCCCGGTCGGCTGGCGCGCCGCCTGCGCAGCGACCCGGGCGAGCTCGCCGCCAGCCTCCCCGTGCGCACCCTGTCCAAGCCAGTGAGGATGCTCCAGGAGTTCCGCGCCGTGTGGCGCAGCCGCAGCTGAGCAGATCCAGCGCGGCTGCGAAGGACAGCTCCTGCCGAGCGACCTGGCTGTCGATGCGCGCGTCAGCCGCGACGGGACAGTCCGTGGCGGTGGGAGGTGTCCCGCGCCAGGCCCAGGGCGATCTGTGCCTGCCACAGCCCCAAGCGGTCCACCACCGCGAAGCCGGCGTGGGAGCCGGGCACGGTGCGCACGCGAGCCCCGCGGGCGAGGACGGCGAGGATCTCGTCCTGGTCATCGTCGACGGCTGATCGCACGGCGTTCTCGAGCACGGTGCGACGCAGCAGCCGTGGACTCTGCAGCCCGGCCAGCGTGGAGCGGTCCACGTTGCGCAGACCGTCGTGGGTGACGAGCTTGACCGAATCGGTCATGGGGATCACCGGCACCACCGCATCGACGTCGTCGCCGGCAGCCGCGAGCACCTCGGAGATGACCGATGCGGGGGTGAGGGCGCGTTCGGCGTCGAGGATCAGCACGGAGGTGCCGTCGAGCTCCGCCAGGGCCGCGATGATCGCCTGTGCCCGGCCGCCCTGGCTCGCGCGCACCTCCGCCTCGCGGCCAAGCGCGCGGCGCATCCGAGGCACAGCGGCCTCCGTGGTCACCACCAGCGGGGCGGGCAGCCCGACCTCGGAGAGAGTGGCGAGGAGCCGCCCGACCAGGCAGGTCCCCCCGAGCTCGGCCAGCGCCGGGACATCACCGGGGCGCCCTTCCGAGGCAGCCGGGGCCAGGGCGAGCACGAGCGGGCGCGGGAACGCGCCGGCAGTCCCCGCGAAGGGGATCGGGCTGATGTCCGTCCCAGGCGCGTTCAGGACGCGAGGACCTCGTCCAGGATCGACTCCGCGTTGTCCTCGTCAGTCTTCTCGGCAAGGGCGAGCTCGGAGACCAGGATCTGGCGGGCCTTGGCGAGCATGCGCTTCTCACCGGCGGAGAGCCCGCGGTCCTGATCGCGACGCCACAGGTCGCGGACAACCTCGGCGACCTTCTTCACGTCACCGGAGGCGAGCTTCTCGACGTTCGCCTTGTAACGGCGGGACCAGTTGGTGGGCTCCTCCGTGTAGGGCTGGCGGAGCACCTCGAAGACCTCGGCGAGGCCCTCCTTGTCCACCACGTCGCGCACGCCGACCAGGTCGACGTTGTCCGCAGGGACCTCGATGGTCAGATCGCCCTGGGCGACCTTCAGCTTCAGGTAGGTGCGGTCCTCGCCCTTGATAGTGCGGGTCTTCACCTCTTCGATGAGCGCCGCTCCGTGGTGCGGGTAGACGACGGTCTCGCCGACGACAAAGTTCATGTGGCTGGTCCCCTTTCCGCAGTACAGTCTATCAGGGTGAGGTCGTGCTACACTGCGCCGCCCTCCCGTCTGCTGCGGGGTTGCACGATGCCGCCGGACGCGCGTCCTGACGGGTGTCAGGTGCGGTACCCTGGCAGGGCCCTCCCCGAGGAACCGAACAGGAGCTCCACGTGCGTCGTCCCCGTCTCGCACTCACCGCTGCCGCGGTGGGTCTGGCCTTCGCCGCCTCCGGCTGCAGCTACATCAACCCTGTGCAGACCCACAACTTCTACCAGGCGGCGGACGGCACCAACGCGAACCTCGAGGAAGCCGGCCAGCTGATGGTCGGCGTGCGCAACGCCATCGTGGTCGTGCAGGACGACGGCTCCGCGGTGCTGATCGGCGCTGTCGCCAACTACACCACTGAGGAGGTCACGGTCGAGCTCGAAGGGCTCTCCGAGGGCACCGTGGTGTTCGCCGGTCGGGTCGCCGTGCCCGCCGAGTCCACCGTGAACCTCGGTGTGGGTGAGGACGCCCAGCAGATCCAGATCGGTCAGATCGATGTCCCCGCCGGGGCCGCCATGGATCTGTCGATCACCGCCAACGGGCAGTCCACCGAGATCACGTTGCCGGTGACGGACACCACGCTCGAGTACTACGAGGACGCCGTCCAGGGCGGCTCCGGCGAGGGTGCTAGCGACGGCGGGGGTTCCAGCCAGGACGAGGGCACCACCGGCGCCTGATGCGCGCCCGGTGCGTCGGTCGACGCCCCCTCGCCGTTGCCCGTCGTATGAGCGGCGCGGTGCCGCACCCGTCCGCTCCCTGAGCCCTGCCCCGTCAGTGGGCGGCGGATTCGAACTTGTACCCCAGCCCGCGCACCGTCACCAGGTGCACCGGGTTCTTGGGGTCGTCCTCGATCTTGGCGCGCAGGCGCTTGACGTGCACGTCGAGCGTCTTGGTGTCGCCCACGTAGTTGGCGCCCCACACCCGATCGATCAGCTGTCCGCGGGTGAGCACCCGGTCCACGTTGCGCAGCAGCATCTCCAGCAGCTCGAACTCCTTCAGTGGCAGCGCCACCTCCTGGCCGCGCACCTGGACCACGTGGCGCTCGACGTCCATCATGATGTGCCCGGCATGGAGGGTGGTGTCGTCCTGGGCATCGGCCGAGTCCTGGCCCCGACGCAGCACCGCCTTGATCCGGGCCAGCAGCTCGCGTGAGGAGTACGGCTTGGTCACGTAGTCATCGGCACCCAGCTCTAGCCCCAGCACCTTGTCGAACTCGTCGTCCTTGGCGGTCAGCATGATGACCGGGACGCTCGAGGTGCGGCGGATCTCCCGGCACACGTCGGTGCCGCTCATCCCCGGCAGCATCAGGTCAAGCAGCACCAGGTCGGCACCGTGGGCGGAGAAGATGCGCAGCCCGTCCGTGCCGTTGTCGGCCACGGCGACCTCGTAGCCCTCCTTGCGCAGCGAGTACGACAACGGGTCCGAGAAGGACTCCTCGTCCTCGACGATCAGGATTCTGGTCATCTCAACCTCCTACTCACGGACCCTCGTCCACGTCCACGGTACGCGATGCGGCACCGCCGACGGTGACGGCGCCGGTGCTCCCCATCTCGGGGATGCGCAGGGTGAACGTGGACCCCTGGCCCGCCATCGACCAGGCGGTGACCTCACCCCCGTGATCGGTGGCGATGTGCTTGACGATCGCGAGCCCCAGCCCGGACCCCCCGGTGTCCCGTGACCGTGCGCGATCCACCCGGAAGAACCTCTCGAACACCCGCTCCAGGTTCTCCTTGGAGATCCCGATCCCCTGGTCCTTCACCGACAGCTCCACCATCCCGCCGTCCCGACGCACGGACACCCCGATCCGGGTGTCCGCGTCGGAGTAGGTGATCGCGTTGGAGATCAGGTTGGACACGGCGGTGGTGAGCATCGAGGCGGAGCCGAACACCCGCAGCCCGGTGGTGCCGCCGACGGCCACGGTGATCCGGGAGCCCAGCGCGAAGTTGTGGTTCAGCGCCACGGCCTCCTCGATGATCTCGTCGATCTCCACCGGCTCCGCATCGGGGAGGGCGGAGGTGCCCTGCACGCGGGACAGCTCGATGATCTCCTGCACCAGGTGGGAGAGGCGGCGGGACTCGGTCTGCATGCGCTCGGCGAAGCGGCGCACCGCGTCCGGATCCTCGGCGGCGTCCTCCATGGTCTCCGCCAGCAGGGTGATCGCGCCGACCGGGGTCTTCAGCTCATGGGACACGTTGGCCACGAAGTCGCGGCGGGTCTCCTCCACCCGCACCGCGCGGGTCAGATCGTCCGCCAGCAGCAGCACTCCGTTCTCACCCAGCGCCCCGATCCGCACGTCGATCACGGCGTCGGAGTCGCCCTGGCTGGAACGACGCAGGGTGAGCCGTTCGTCGCGGTAGCCGCCGTTGCGGCCCACATCGGCCGCCAGCTCCATCAGCTCGGAGTTCGCCAGCCGCGGGTAGTCCCCACCCGTGGCGCGCACGATCCCGTACGAGTAGGCCAGGGGGGAGGCACGCAGCACGTCCCCGCTGGAGTCCAGCACCACGTAGGCGGAGGAGAGGATCGCGAGCACCTCCGCGGCCGGCTCGGGCACCACCGGCTCCGGGGCGCCGACCGGGCCGCGACCGCGCCGCTCCGAACGCGCCAGTGCCAGTGCCGCCGCACAGCCGATCACCAGGCCGATGGAACCGGCCAGGAGCAGGATGATCGTCGAGGGCACCAGACAAGACTAGGACGTGCCCCGGGTAGGATCGGACACCAGACCGGTGAAGGGCGGCACGGTGCCGAGGAGTTCACCTCGGTTCTTCCCTCCGTTCACCGAGGCGCAACAGCTGTTAACCCGCTGTCGCCACACTCGAGAGCTGACGACCCCTGCGACGAAAGAAGAGTGCGGACCATGCGCGAGGCCTATCAGAGCGACCTTCGGCATCTCGTCGACGACCTGGTCGACATGGCATCGATGGTCGAGAGCGCCCTGTCGGACGCCACCGACGCCCTGCTGGACGGCGACCTCGCCCTGGCGGAGAGGGTGGTGGCCGCGGACCCCCACATCGACGAGCGCCAGCTCGATCTCGATGCGAAGTCCGTCGAGCTGCTGGCGCGGCAGTCCCCGGTGGCCACCGATCTGCGACTGCTGGTGGCATCCCTGCGCATGAGCTCCTCCCTGGAGCGGATGGGCGACCTGTGCGCCCACGTGGCCCTGGTGGCGCGGCGCAGCCACCCGGAGCTGGCCGTGCCCGAGCAGCACCGCGAGCAGATCCGCCGCATGTCCGACCTCGCGCTGGCCGCGCTGCGCGACGCGGCCCAGGTGATCTCCGATCGCGACCTGGCGCTGGCCGCGCAGGTGGAGAAGAACGACGACGAGCTCGACGAGCTGCAGCAGGAGATCGCACGGGAGATCGGGAAGGGCGAGGGCTACACGAACACCCAGATCGTCGACCTCACCCTGCTGATCCGCTTCTACGAGCGCCTCGGCGACCATGCCGTCTCGCTGGTGCGCCGCGTGGGCTTCCTGGTCACCGGGGATGCCGTGGACACCCTCGGCCAGGCCACGGACGTCACGGAGTTCTGAGCGCGAACGCATGAAGCAGGGCCCCGGTGATCCGGGGCCCTGCTTCATGCATTCGTCGTGGCTCGGCTGCCTCAGCCGCGGTTGGGGCGGGGACGGCGCCGGGTGAGGCGGTCGGCGCCCTTCTTGGTGCCGTTCTGCGCGGCCGCGCGCAGCCCCTGCAGCAGGACACCGGAGACGATCGTCCACAGGATCGCCTTCCACCACGGGACGTCCTCGGCCGGATCGCGGATCTCTGCGATCTCCGCCTTGGACAGGCCGTCCTTCTTGGCCTGCTTGCGGCGCTTCTTGGTCTCCTTCGCGGAGTCCTTGGTGTACTGCTCGCTGGGCGGATCCTCACCGAAGACCGCACCCCAGCCTGCTGAGGCCAAGCGGCGGCCGATCATGGCGGCGGCGATTCCGGAGCCGGTCACGGCGAGCTTCACGAGCGGGTTGGCCACGGTGTCCTCCAGTGGGTGAGGCGGGTGCGGACGGGGGATCGGCGGGGCGGGGGTGCCGCCGGCGGCGGGACCGGTCAGTACTTCCCGGCGTTCTCAGCGTAGTAGGTGCCCATGTCGTCCTCGCGCAGGGCCTGTCGGAGCTTGTCCATCTCCCCCTCCTCGGTGGCCACCACGCTGGCGCCGCCGCTGGTGGTGTAGGGGCCGCCGTGGGGGACGGACAGGAAGTACAGGTCATCGCTGCGGATCGAGCGCATCGACAGCCCCAGCTCGACCATCGCCGAGGCGGTCAGCCCCTCGTCGGTGGTGAGATACGGGGAGATGGTGCCCACGGTGTCCTTCAGCTTCAGCGGATCGCTCAGGGTGTCCGCGCTGATCAGCTTGTCGGCGATCCCCATCAGCACCGCCTGCTGGTTGCGGTTGCGCTGGAAGTCGCCGTCGGCGAACTGCTTGCGCTGGCGCACGAAGGTGAGGGCCTGCTCGCCGTTCATGTGCTGAGTGCCCTCGGTGAACTGGTGGCCGTCAGCCTCGAAGCTCTGCGGGACCTGCACCTCGATCCCACCCAGGGAGTCCACCAGACCCTCGATGCCGTCGAAGTCGATCAGGGCGACGTGCTCGATCGGCACGCCTGTGTAGTTCTCCACCGTGGAGACCGCCAGCGGCACCCCTCCGAAGGCGAGCGCCGCGTTGATGCGGTCCTTGCCGTGACCGGGGATGTCCACGTAGAGATCGCGGGGGAAGGAGGTCACGTAGACCTCCTGGTTGTCATCGCTGATGTGCACCAGCATCATCACGTCGGAGCGCTGGCCGGTCACGCCGGAGGCAGCGGCCTCCTCCTCGGACCTCTTGTCGGAGCCCAGCAGCAGGAAGTTGCGGCCCGTGCCCTCGGCCTGCTCGGGGCGCTCGCCGTCGGACGCGCCGCGGGTGATGGACACGGTGCTGCGCTTCTCGTACTGGTTGCGGACGGAGAGCAGGTAGCCGCCCACCACCACGCCGGCAGCCAGTACCAGGGCGGTGATCACTCCCAGTCCGATCAGCGCCATGCGGCGCGAGGAGCGCCTGCCGGGCTCGGGCTGGTCGCCGTCCTCCCAGTCGGAGGGGAGGCGGACCTCGTCGGAGGGGTTCATCCGTGCTCGTCCTCCTGATGACGGGGAAGCCGGGTGTAGGCGAGATCCCATACTAGACGCCCCGCCGCCTGTGCCTTGGACTCGAAGCTGGTGAGCACCCTGCCCTCGAAGCGGGGAGCCCAGCCGGTCTCGGGCAGGTCCCCGGGCACCTCATCACTGGTGGTGCCCTCGGGGCGGGGGCCATCGGGGTGCAGGGAGGCGAAGCGGGGATCCGCTCCCATCACGTGGTGCATATGGGCGGCGTAGTGCGCCCAGTCCGTGGCCAGGCGCACCGTGGCGCCTTCCGTCAGCAGCGGAGCCATGGCGTCGAGGAACGGGGGGCTGATCAGGCGTCGCTTGTGGTGCTTGGACTTGTGCCAGGGATCGGGGAAGAACACCCACAGCTCGGAGACGGAGTGCTCGGGAAGCAGCTGGGGGAGGCTGCGCTGGGCGTCCAGCGGCAGCAGGCGCACGTTGCGCGGTGACCCCGCCCGCTCGATCCGATCCAGGGTCTGGGCCAGGCCCGGTACGTAGACCTCCACCGCCAGGTGGTCGCGCTGCGGAGCGGCGGCGGCTGCCGCTGCGATGTTCTCGCCCTGGCCGCTGCCCACCTCGACCACCAGCTCGGCGCTGCGCCCGAACGCCTCAGCGAGGTCCAGTCGTGCGCCGTCGGCCGGGACCGTGTCGCGATCGCCGCGGGGGAGGTCCAGGACGTAGGCGTCGGACAGGCGGTCCCAGGCGTCCTGGCGGCTGCGCGTGAGGCGGGCGCCGCGGCGCACGAAGGAGACCACTTCGCGCTGTCGGCGGTGCGGGCCGGAACGGGGGCTCATGGGATCGGTGTCCGTGGGGCGCGCGGTTCAGGCGGTGCGCCGCACGTGGCCGTCCTCGACCACGACCGGGACCTCGGGCAGATGGATCGTGGCCGGGCCCACCAGCACCTCACCGGTGGTGGCATCGAAGCGGGAGCCGTGGCAGGGGCAGTCCAGCTCCTCGCCCATCTCCCGCAGGGCGCAGCCGTTGTGGGTGCAGTACCCCGAGTAGCCGGTGACCTCGTCCCCGGAGCCCCGGACGAGCAGCACGAAGGGGTGATCGCCGCCGAAGTTCACCAGGGTGCCGGTGTTCTCGGGCAGGTCCTCCAGAGGTATCGAGCCGCCCTCCGCGCGCACCGGCGCGCCGTTGCCGAAACCCTCGTCCTCCGGGGCGCAGCCGGCGACTGCGCTCACCCCCGCAGCGGAGACGGGCAGCATCAGGGCACGACGACGGGAGAGGCAGGGACGATCCATCCATCCAGGATAGACACTCCGGCGGGAGCTCAGACGTCCTCGGCACTCGTGAGTCGGGGATCCCACGTCAGCAGCCCCCGGGAGCGCCACCCGCGGGCGGAGACCGCGTCGAGGGCTTCGCGACGGCGGGCGGGGGAGAGCCGATCGATGTACAGCGAGCCCTCCAGGTGGTCCACCTCGTGCTGCAGTGCCCGGGCCAGCACCCCGCCCTCGTCCTCGACCACCACCGGCGCGCCCTCCAGGTCGATGCCGTGCACCCGCGCGCCACGGTGGCGTGCGGTGGGGTAGCCCTCGCCGGGCACCGAGAGGCAGCCCTCGATGGTCTCCTCGTCGAGTTCGAGCCCTCCGAAGCGCACCAGGCGAGGGTTGATCACGACGCCGCGGCGCAGGGTGTCGGAGGCATCCGGACACGAGTACACGAACAACCGCCAGCGCGATCCCACCTGGGGCGCGGCCAGGCCGGCGCCGTCGGCCGCGTCATTGGTCTCGAACATGTCGGCCACCAGCTCGCGGATGTCCTCGGTGATCTCGCGCACCTTGCGGGTGCGCTGCTCGAGGGCGCGATGGCCGATGATCGTGATGGGGCGCACGCTCATGCGTCGTTCTCTCCTTCGGGTCGGGGGGAGGCGGGGGAGCGGCCCGGGGGGCGCACCGCGAGCGGGCTCCCGGACTCGACGATCCAGGCGCTGCGTCGACGGCGCAGCGGCTGTCCGGTGCGCGCCGAGTCGGCTACCGCCCGCCCGATCTCCTCGGCGGCGACGGCATCGGCAGCGAGGTAGTCGAGGCTGTGGGTGGCATGGGGGTCGAGCTCGATGGCGTGCCAGGCCTCGAGCCCGGCCGCGATCTGCCGGGCGCGCAGGAACTCCGCGTCCAGGGAGGCGCCGGCCACGATCACGATGTTCCCCACCCACAGCATCAGCAGGATCGCGATCAGGCCGTTCAGGGCGGTCAGCACCTCGGTGAAGCGCGTGGCGTACACCATCAGCTGCCCCACGGTCAGCGCCGACCCGAACAGCACCAGGACCGTCAGCGTCGAGCCCAGGGTGATGAGTCGGTACCGCGGCAGGCGCACGTTGGGGAACAGGTAGTAGGCCATCGACACCCCGATGATCAGGATGAACAGCAGGATCGGCCACTTCACGAGGTTCCAGCTGTCGAAGGCGATCTGGGGGATGCCGATCAGTTCCCCCAGTCTCTGGGAGGCCTCACCGCCGACCACCACCATCCCGATCGACAGCAGCACCACCGCGATCAGCAGCACGGTCTCGCCGAGGACGATGGTGCGGAACCACAGAAACGGCCGCCCCTCGCGGGTGTCGTAGACGCGGTGCATCGCACGGTGGAAGGCCGCCACCCCATTGGAGGCGGAGATCAGTGCCCCCAGGGTGCCCAGGGCAAGGCCCCAGGCTCCGCCGTCGGTGTCGGCGACCGCCAGGATCGCCCCTGTGAACGGGCGGGGGTCCAGGGTCGGGAAGATCTCGTTGAGCAGTGTGGAGACAGTGCGGATGGTCTGGGCCTCCACTCCGATCATCGAGACCAGGGACACCATCGCCACCGCGCCCGGGAACACCGACAGCACGGTGTAGAAGGTCATGGTGCCGGCCACGTCCCACACCTGGATGTCCAGCAGGCGCATCCGCACCCGGTGCAGCACGTACAGCACACTCAGGCGGGGCCGCTCGTACTCGACGACAGGTCTGCGCTGCTGTCGACGTGACTCGCTCACCGCCGTTCTCCTTCACTGCGCCCCCGGGGCCTTCCGCCGTGACGGCTGGGCGTCATCGGCGTCTCCTCGGGGTGGGTGTCCTTCCGTGCCCGTTCCTGGGTCAGACGGACTCGATGATGTCGTCAGGATCCGTGTAGACGGGATACTCCCACGGGTCATCGGGATCCTTCGGCACGAACGAGGTCACGATGGAGCCGTCGGCGCGCTCGTCACCCAGCCCCACCGGGGAGGACAGCACCGAATCGTCCAGGATCGGCCCCTGGTCCGCCAGCTCCACGGCTGCCCCGCCCTCGGTGATCCTCACCGTCTCGCCGCGCACCGTCACCTCGAGCTCCTCCCCCTCCTCCAGCGTAAACGCGATCTGCTTGCGGGTGATGCGGACCCGGAACAGCGAGCCGCGCACCGTCAGCGGGAACGACAGCTCGGGCCAGGACTCCGGCAGCCGCGGGTCGAAGGACAGCTGGCCGTTCTCCTGCCGCATGCCGCCGAAGCCGTGCACCAGGGCGTTCCACACCCCGCCCGCGGAGGCGATGTGCACGCCGTCGGAGGTGTTGCCGTGCAGGTCGCTCAGGTCCACGAAGAGGCCGGCGCGGAAGTAGTCCAGGGCGGCCTTCTGGTGCCCCACCTCGGCGGCCATGATCGACTGCACCACGGCCGAGAGCGAGGAGTCGCCGGTGGTGATCGGGTCGTAGTACTCGAAGTCCGCGCGCTTCTCCTCTGCGGTGAACTCCGCCCCGCGCAGGAACAGGGCCAGCACCACATCGGCCTGCTTGAGCACCTGGAAGCGGTAGATCACCAGCGGGTGGTAGTGCAGCAGCAGCGGGAAGAACTCCTGCGGGGTGCTGGAGAGGTCCCACACCTCCCGCTCCAGGAAGCGGTCCTCCTGCAGGTGGATGCCGAGCGCCTCGTCCTTGGCGATGTGCATGCCGTCGGCGCACGCCTCCCACTGCTCCAGCTCCAGCATGTCCAGCTCGAGCTCGGAGACCAGTGCCTCCAGGCCGCCCGGGTCCGCATCGCGCAGCTCGCGCACCGCCCGGGCTGCGCGGCGCAGGTTGTATCGGGCCATCACGTTGGTGAACATGTTGTTGTTCACCACGGTGGTGTACTCGTCCGGCCCGGTCACCCCGTGGATGTGGAAGCTGGAGTCGCCCTCCGCCGTGACGCGCCAGAAGCCGAGATCGGACCACATGCGGGCTGTCTCCACCAGCACCCGCACCCCGTCGCGATGCTGGAAGTCCATGTCGCCGGTGATGTCGGTGTACAGGGAGAACGCATAGGCGACGTCGGCGTTGATGTGGTACTGGGCGGTGCCGGCCGCGTAGTACGCGGAGGCCTCGTCGCCGTTGATGGTGCGCCAGGGGAACATCGCACCGCGCTGGTTCAGCTCGCGTGCCCGCTCCCGGGCCTTGGGCAGCAGGTTCGATCGGAACCGCAGCGCGTTGCGGGCCCAGGAGGGGGAGGTGAAGATCAGGAACGGGACCACGTAGATCTCGGTGTCCCAGAAGTAGTGGCCCTCGTACCCGGAGCCGGTCACTCCCTTGGCGGGGATCCCCCACTGGTCCGAGCGGGCCGAGGCCTGTGCCAGCTGGAACAGGCACCAGCGGGTGGCCTGCTGCTCCACCGGCTGGCCCGGCAGCTGCACGTCCGATCTGCGCCAGAAGTCCTCCAGGTAGGCGCGCTGGTCCGCGTACTGCGGGGCGAAGCCCTCGGAGCGGATGCGGTCCAGGGTCCGACGGCAGCGGTCGAACAGCTCGCGGTGGGGGACCGAGCGGGAGGAGTGGTAGGTGACGGCCTTGCGCACCGTGATCGACTGGCCCTCCTCCAGGTTCGCCCGGAACACGGCTCGGCCCAGATCGGGCATGGTGTCGATCAGCCGCTCCACCTCGGCCTCGGACTCCACCTCGTGGTCCGCGCCGACGGCCAGGGTCATCCCGGAGGCCGCGACCCGGTAGCCCAGCAGCATCCGGCGCTCGCTGTGCCAGTCCTGCTGCGGCTCGAGCACCCGATGGGTGAATGCCGTGGTCTGCCGCGGGTCGTGCTTGTCGGTGACCGGGCCGGTGCCGTGGCCGAACTCGTCGGTGGCGTCCTGCCGGTTGACGATCTGGGAGGAGATCGCCACCGGCGCGGAGCCGTCCAGCATCGTCACCTCCATCGTCATCAGCGCGAGATGGCGCTGCTCGAAGGAGACCATGCGGCTGGAGCGCACCCGCACGTGCTTGCCGGCGGGCGTGCGCCACACCAGGTCGCGCCACAGCACGCCCTCGCGGAAGTCGATCCACCGCTCGTACTCCACCAGGTCCGCGATCGACAGCAGCAGCGGCTCGTCGTCCACGTACAGCTTGATGGGCGAGGAGTCGGGCACCGAGATCATGGTCTGGCCCACCTTGGCGAAGCCGTAGGCGGATTCGGCGTGGTTGATGCGCCACGTCTCGTGGAAGCCGTTGAGGAAGGTGCCGTGGGAGCCCACGTCACGACCCTCCTCCGGAGTGCCGCGCATGCCCATGAAGCCGTTCGCGGTGGCGAAGAGGGTCTCCAGCAGCCCGAGATCCGCGCCCGGCCGGCTCTCGACCAGCCGCCATTCGTCCAGCGGCAGGTGGGCACGATCGACGGGATCGTGGGGGACCGAGCGCAGGCGGTTCATGCCAGCTCCTCCAGGTCCTGCACCACGACGGTGGCACCGGCACCGGCGAGGGTGTCCACGCCCACGCCGCGGTCCACTCCGATCACGGCACCGAAGTCACCGGCTGCCCCGGCCCGCACGCCGGAGACGGCATCCTCGTAGACCACCGACGCGGTGGTGGGCACCCCGAGCAGCGCGGCGGCATGCTGGAACGTGTCCGGGGACGGCTTGCCGGGCAGGCCCTCTGCGGCAGCCACGTTCCCGTCGACCACGAACTCGAAGCGGTCCCGCAGGCCGGCACCGCGCAGCACCTCCTCCGCGTTGCGGGAGGAGGAGACGATCGCCAGGCGGGAGCCGGCAGGCAGTGCGTCGAGGTAGCGGACGGTGCCCGGGTAGGGGGTCACGCCCTCCGTGCGGATCAGGGTGAGGACCAGGTCGTTCTTGCGGTTCCCCAGGCCCCGTACGGTCTCGGAGCCGGCGGTCTGGTCGCCGGGATCGGAGTCCTGACCCTCGGGCAGCTCGATGCCGCGGGAGGTCAGGAAGGTGCGCACGCCGTCGTACCGGGGGCGGCCGTCCACGTGCGCGAAGTAGTCGGCATCGGTGTAGGGCTCGCTGATCCCGCGCGCGGCGAGGAAATCGCCGAACATCTGCGCCCAGGCGCGCATGTGCACCTCGGCGGTGGGGGTGATCACACCGTCCAGGTCGAAGAGGTGGGCGGTGAAGTCGGCAGGCCGGAATGTCTTGTCGTCGCTCACGGCCGCCACTCTACGGGGCTCGGGTCCTTCATCCCGGATGCACGCTCCGAACCCGGCTGTGTGCTCCGAACGCGGCTGTACGCTCCGAACCCTGGTGCACGCTCGTACCCGCGCCCGGCACCGATGCCGGAGCGGCTCTCCGAGCGTGGCGTCGAAGGGCCGGGTCCGTTACGCTCAAGGCGTCCGCTCCCGCGCGCGTGCGCCGGTGCGGAGCAGTACGGCCCTTCCGAGGAGAAGATGACTGACACGGAGCCGCTGCCGTTCGTGGAGGCGGTGCGCCGCAGCCTCGAGATCGAGGAGCGGGGCGCGCATGTTCGCACTGCACTGACCCTCACCTGCAACCTTGCGCTCGCCCCTGCCCAGCTGTGGCCGCTGCTGGTGGACCGCTCCGAGCTGGCCCACTGGTACGGGCAGCTCAACGGGTCGCTGTCCGAAGGCGGTCGCTACCGCCTGGCCGATGGCACCCAGGGGCAGGTGCTCGAGCTCGTCGAGCCCCACAAGCTCTCTCTGACCTGCGAGAAGGATGGCGAGGCCGATCCTCTGCAGATCCGCCTGGACCCGGAGGACGACGGCACCACCAGCCTTCGCCTGACCCACACCACCCTGATCGACCGCGAGGACTTCGATCGCTACGGGCCCGGTGCGGCCGCCATCCACTGGGAGATCGCAGTGATGGCCCTGGCCTCTCGCACCGGCGGCTGGAGCACCTGCGGTGACTGCGTGCCGATGCCCACCCCGCAGTGGCTGGAGGGTTCTGACGGTGCCGCGCACCTGCAGGCGTGGTCGGTGCGGTGGGCCGCGGAGGCGCTCGCGGCCGGGGTCGACGAGGCATCGGCGCGCCGCGGCGAGCTGGCGACCTCCCGCGCCTGCCAGGAGGATCCCCCGGCCATGGCAGGCATGACGCCGGAGGGCTGAGCCCCCCTGGGGCCGCAGTTCAGGCGGTGACGGTGAGGATGCGCGGCTCCCTGCCCTCTGCGAGGGCCTGATCCACCAGCGCACGCGCCAGATCCTCCCGGGGCAGCGTCCGATCGCCCTGCTCCAGTGCGGATCCCACCACCTGCTCCCGGGTGCCCAGCAGGTCCGTGGTGCGGCCTGCGCGCAGCACGGTCCAGTCCAGTCCGCTGCCCGCCAGCAGTCGTTCCAGGCGACGCAGATCCTGCAGCCCACCGTGGTGCAGGCGCCGCCGCAGTGGGCCCCACAGGCGTGACGAGTCGGACAGCTCCGTGCTGGAGACCCCGACCAGGCGCTGGGCGCCGACGGCCCGCATGGCCCGCACGGCGGCGATCGCCGCATCGGTGGCCAGCATCGTCGCATAGTGCACCAGCTGCGGGGTGAGTGCCAGGACCACGCCGTCCGCGCCGCGCACGGCGGGTTCCAGTTCCTCCTGGCTGCCGCTCTCGGCGCGCAGCACCTCCAGTTCGGGCGAGAGGCGGGGCACCCGACGCGGCAGCGGTGCGGTGGCACGCACGCGCAGGCCCCGCACCAGGGCCTCGCGCACCACGGCCTCGCCCAAGGGGTCGTCGGCTCCGATCACGGTGAGGGTCTGCTGTGCCATCGGGCCAATGTATCCGTCTGCTGGGCGGTGTGCGCTGCCCGCCCGCAGGCCACCACGGGGCGGCCGCGGGTGACCACGGGGCGACCGCTGGGTGGCCATGGGGAGATCTGCCGGTACTGCCGTCCAACAGAGGTGCCGACGTTTTTGGTGGGCCGGGTGACCGGTGGGAGACTCGATCGGTGACCGAGCCGCCCGCCACTGCCCAGGAGCAGCCCGGACGCAGCGCGTCCCAGGTGATCCGGGCACTGGCACCCTCGATCTACGTCCCCACCCTGCTGCAGTTCATCGGGCAGGCGGCCCTGATGCCCGTGGTCACCCTGCTGGCCCTGCGTCTGGGCTTCAGCGAGGCGCAGGCCGCCTCCCTCACAGTGGTGTTCGGGCTGGCGGCGTTCCTGGGGCCCATCCCCTCCGGCAGGCTGATCGGGAGGGTCGGGGCCAGGACCGCACTGGTGGCCTCCGGCGGGCTCCTGGTGCTGGCGAGCCTGGCGGCGTATGTCGTGCTCACCCCGGCGCTGGAGGGCAGCGGCGGAATCGCGCACAGGGCCACCCTGATCGGGATGCTGGTGGTGATGGCCGGCTGCTCCCAGGTGTGGATGCTGGGCAGGCAGTCGTACCTGGGCACCGCGCTGCCCGCCTCGATGCGGGCCCGCGGGATGACGATGTTCGGCGGGATGATCCGGGTGGGCCAGGTGATCGGCCCCCTCGGCGGCGCGGCGGTGCTCGCCGCAGGATCCATGACGGGGGTGTTCCTGCTCTACGCAGTGATGACCCTGGCCGCGACCGTGATGGTGGCCGTGTTCCTGCCCGCCGGTGAGAGGCGCAGTGCACCCGTGCGCCGTCATCGCGAGCACGTCTCGCGCAGCCCCACCAGGATCCGCCTGACTCGCGCCGTGCTGGCGCGGATGCTGCTGGTGTGCGTGGGGATCGCGCCGGTGATGATGGCACGGGTGAACAATCCCGTGATCCTCCCGCTGCTGGGGGAGCGTCTGGGACTGGACGCCATGTGGATCTCGATCGTGTTCGGGGTCTCGGCCGTGGTGGAGATCCTGCTGGTGATCCCCGCTGGGGTGCTGATGGACCGCTTCGGCCGGGCGGCCGTGGCCGTGCCGTGCGCTGGGCTCATGGGCATCGGCTACCTCGCCCTGGCGGTCGCCGGTGGCGCTGCGGTGGGCGGCGGGCACACCACGGCACTGCTGGCACTGCTGCTGCCCAGCATGCTGATCGCCCTGGGCAACGGGCTGGGATCGGGCATCGTGATGACCCTGGGCATCGACGTGTCCCCGGTGCATGGCCGCACCCGCTACCTGTCCTGGTGGAACACCATGATGGGTGCCGGCGGACTGGTGGCGCCGCTGCTGGTGGCGGGGATCGTGCTGGTGGCACCGATGACCGCCGCGGCCGCAGTCACCGGTGCGCTGTGCCTGGGCGGAGCGGCGCAGCTGGCCCGGGTGCTGCCGCGGGCCACTCCGCCGGGGCGGGGGAGGGCTCCGGGGAAGGGCGATGGCCCCGCTCCCTGAGGAACGAGGCCACCGGGCGAATGCGTGACGTGGCGGGGCCGGGAAGCCCGGGTGCAGGTCTCCGGCGGTGCGCTCAGGCGGCCTGGGTGTGCTCCGGAAGAGCGGCGTCGATCATGAGCTCGCGGCCTGATTCGATGTCGATGCCGCGGGCGATCGCGATCTCGGCTGCCAGAGGGGTGAGCGCGGAGCGCAGCAGGCGACGCTCGGACAGGCTCGACGGCGTCGCGCCAGATTCGCGCAGGATCTGGCGCACCACGCCCACGCGCTCCGTGAGCGAGCGCGACTGTGCCCGCATCTCGAGCTGCTTCATCCGACGGGCCCAGGTCTCCTTGCGTGCCGGAGGGGGCGGGGACGGCTGGGCGAGCTGATCGAGCACCTCCAGGATCTGGTCCTCCGCCAGCAGGCTGCGCAGCCCCACGTCCACGGAGCGTCCCAGCGGGACCGAGATCCGCATGTCCTCGCCCACCACCTCCAGCTCGACGTAGGTCGTGGGTGTCCCGCGCACACGGCGCTTGCGCACGGAGAGCGCGCGCACGGGTCCGTGCACGGGATGAGCGAGGACCGACCCCACCTCCAGGGAGGGGGTGTCGATGGGCTGACGGGCGGCGGTGGTTGCTGCGGGCACGAGAGAACCTCCTCGAAGGGACGAACGCTCCGTCGGCACTCCGGCTGCTGGGTCCGGGGCGGCCGATCGGGCTCCTGCGGGCGGCCCATGGGGCGGGGAGGCAGGGCGGGATGGCGCGAATGTCTGTCGACCTGCGTGTTCAGGCCGACGACACTTGTGACGGAGCGTCATCATCATCCCATGTTTCTGACGTGAAATCTAGGGGGTGACATTTCCGAGTGCGCATGCACCCCCCTGGGGGCTGTCGACCTCGGTCGGGAACGTGTCGACCGAGGTCGGATCGCTCCGTGGACCGAATGGGGTGGAATGGGACCATGACCCCACCCAACCCCGACGCCGCCCGCCCTGACGGACCTGCCGTGCTGATCGACCAGGTCGGTGTGGTGCTCGACGGCGCGGTGCTGCTGGTGGAGGCCACCGGATCGGTCGATCCCGGGGGGATCCTCGCCGTGACCGGGCCGAACGGCGCCGGGAAGACGACGCTGCTGCGCACCATCGCCGGGATCCTCGAGCCCACCTCCGGGCAGGTGCTGGTCCGGGGCCGGGTGCCGGATGACCGGGACCGCTCTTTCCGCCGCAGCCTCGCCGCGCTGATCGGCCCCCCGCAGACAGCCCGAGACCTCACCATCGCCGAGCACCTGCAGTTCATCGCCGCGACCTGGGGTGTGCGGGCGAAGGACGCGAGCACCCGGTCCGAGGAGCAGCTGGCGGAGCTGGGCATCGCGCAGCTCGGCGCCCGGTACCCCCATGAGCTCTCCAGCGGGCAGAGCCAGCTGGTGGCCATCGCCCTCACGCTGGCGCGCCCCTTCGACGTGCTGGTGCTGGACGAACCCGAGCAGAGGCTGGATCCTGATCGCCTGGGGCTGGTGATGGGTGCTCTGCAGCGGCGTGCACAGGACGGCGCCGCTCTGGTGATCGCCAGTCACAGCCCGCGCCTGGTGCAGGAGCTGGCCACCGAGGTGCTGGAGATCCAGGAGTGAGCTCCGCCGTCGACAAGCGCGAGCAGCGGGCCTCGCTGGGGGCTATCCGCAGCATCTGGGCCTCCCGCCGAGGGGCCCGTAGCCGCACCGACATCGCCTACCTGGTCTACCTGGTGGTGCTGAGCATCGCGGTGCTGGTCATCCCCGTGCTGAGGGCGATCGGCATGGGACTGGCCCGGCCGGACGTGGTCCCCGTGCTGCTTGCCGATGCCGCCCCGAGGACGGCCACTGCGGTGGCGCTGATGGCAGCGGCTGCGCTCCTGCTGGTCGGGGCCGTGCGCGGCCCGGCGCTGCTGGCGCCGTTCTTCACCACCACCCTTGCGGCAGGACCGATTCGTCGCCGTGCCGTGCTGTGGCGGCCGTTCGTGCGCTCTGTGCTGGTGCCGGTGACGGGGTGCGCCACCGTGGCTGCGCTCATCGGCATCACCCTGCTCACGGTGGGGCGCACTGACCTGCAGGCAGCAGCCTGGTTCCTGCTCGCATCCGTGGGGACCGGTCTGCTGCTGGGCGCCTGCTGGTTCCTGGGGGAGCTGCTGAGGGGCACCCCGCGGCGGATCCTGGCGGTCGTGCTCGCCATGCTGGGTGTGCTGTGCGCGGCGGTGCCCGTCCCCATCGGCCCCGGCGCCGCCTACCCGCTGGCGGGCGGTGACTCCGCAGCCTGGGCGATCGGGCTGATCGCCATCGGAACCCTCGCGGTCGCGGCCTGCGTGCCGGGCCTGGACCGGCTGCGCGGCGCGGTGCTGCTGGAGCAGGCGATGCGCTGGGAGACGGCCTCCACCTCCGCCACCACCGGGGACCTCACCGCGGCCGCCGGCGCCTTCCGGGCGCGGGCCAGCACCGGTCGTCGCCTGCCCGCGATAGGAGGGGGACCCATGGTCCTGCTCTACGCCCGACGCGACGCCGTCGCCTGGCTGCGCACCCCGGAGCGCTCGGTGATCGGCGTGCTCGGTGCGGGTCTGTCGGCCTGCGCACTCGGCTGGGGTCTGCTGGGGACCGGGCCGCTGGCCTGGACCGCGATCGCCGTCGGCACGCTCGGCGCCTGGGCCGCCAGCAGCTCCTTCGTCGACGGCATCCGGCATGCCGTCCACACGCTCGGCGCGCCGGCGCTGCTGGGGCAGAGCGCGGCGGTGCAGGCCGTGCTGCACTTCCTCGCGCCGACGCTGCTGCTCGGGGCGATGGGCGCCCTGGGAGGAGTGGTGTCCCTGTGGGGGACCGGCGCTGCTGTCGGCAGTGATGGGGGCGGAGGCGCTGCGGTGCCGGCGGCTGTGCTGGTGCCGGTGGCGCTGGCACCCGTGCTGGTGGCGCTGCGGGTGCATGCCGCCGCCAAGGGGCCGATGCCGCTGCAGCTGGCCACCCCGATGCCCACTGCGCAGGGCGACCTCTCGGTGTTCCCGATGCTGGTGTGGCAGTCCGACGCGATCCTGCTGGCCCTGATGGCAGGCGGGCTGCTGGCGGTGGGAGGGACGATGGGCGCGCTGTGGCTGCTGCTCGGTGTCGTGCTGCTGATGATGGGGATCGTGCTGATGACCCGCTCCCGCTTCCGCGAGCTGCGCAGCTGAGAGGAGAGGCGATGGACCTCCGCACCACCCCGAATCCGTTGATCCGCGGTGCCGTCCGGTCGCTGAAGCGGCTGAACGACCGTCACCCGTGGGACCACAACCAGCACTTCCACCGGTGGATCCTGCGCGCCCTGCCGAGTCGGTGTGAGTCCGTGCTCGACGTCGGCTGCGGTCGCGGTGACCTGGTCGCAGTGCTCGCCGAGCGGATACCGAGGGTGGACGGCATCGACCCCGACCCGATGATGGCCGAGGTCGCAGATGCCCGTTTTCGGGGCGACCCACGGGTGCGCATCCACCGGGCGTCCTTCGAGGAGATCACCTGCGGCGGGGCGGGTGACAGCGACCGCGCGACCGCCCGCTACGACGCCATCACCATGGTGGCCTCGCTCCACCACATGGACCTGGAACGCGCTCTCGCCGCGGCTGATGGCCTGCTGCGCCCCGGCGGGCACCTGCTGGTCGTGGCGCTCACCGCCTCGCGCGGGCCCCTCGACACGGCCTGGGACGCCCTGAACGTTCTGGCGAACCCCGTCATCGGCCTGATCAAGCATCCCCGACCGGCCACAGCAGAATCGATCGACACCGACATGCCCGTTCGCGACCCCGCCATGGGGTTCGCGGAACTGCGCACGCGCACCCGTGCCGTGCTTCCTGGTGCGCGGCTGCGGCGCCGCGAGGGCTTCCGCGTGACGCTCGCCTGGCAGAAGCCACCGGAGCACCCGCATCGCCCTCGGGCGCGCTCGGGAGGTGGGGGACCTCGTTCTCAGAGGGGTGCGTAGAGCGCGGACGGAGCATCCGTGCGTGCGGCCCAGATCCGATCGCCGTAGGACCAGTGCCACCATTCAGGCTCGTAGTTCACGAAGCCGGCTGCGTCCATGGCCTCGGTCAGGATCTGCCGTGCCCGTCGGGTGCCCGGAGAGATGTTCTCGGCACTCATGACGCATGCGCCCGCGCTGTCCTCCGGCGTCTGGTTCACAGGGGTGCCCATGTCCACCTCGATGCCGTTCTCGGTCAGTGTCAGATCGACGGCGGCTCCGCACGGGTGCGGGGCGACCTCGACTGGCGAGATGTACTTGCTGGCCTCGATGCGGGCCGCGTGCTCGCTCAGGCCGGGATCCTGCGCCATGAGGTGGGACAGATACTCGCTGAAGTACTGGCTCTGGAGCCCGGCAGGGCGGTAGCCCTCGATGAACAGCAGGTCGAACCGATCGGGAAGCGCCCTGCGCGCGATCAGCAGTCGCTCGGCCACTTTCCGGCGGAGCCTGCGCCACGCGCCCTCCGGGTCGGCCTTGCGGTCATCGATCCTCAGGTCGGAGACATCCGTGAGATCGATGAGCGGCTCACCGGTGTCCTCCACCGGTATCTCCAGCAGTCGAGGGTCTGAGAGGAGCAGCACGAGCCCACTATAGGTTTCGGTGCCCCTGGAGTGACTCCGTCCGCCGCGCGATGACCTCACCCAGGTGGGAGATCGCATCCCCGATCACCTCGGGGGAGTGCGTGACGAAGCTGAGGCGCATCGTGGAGCGGTCCGGATCGCTCGCGAAGAAGGACCAGCCCGGCAGGTACGCGACGCTGGCGTCGACCGCCTCGGTCAGCATGTCCTGGGCGTCGTAGCCCTTCCCGAGGGCCGCCCACAGGAACATCCCGCCGTCGGGGTGGGTGATGTGTGCCCCGGCCGGGAGCAGTGGCGCGAGGGCCTGCGCCATCGCATCGCGCCGCTCCCGGTACACGGCGCTGACCTGCGCCACGTGCGCGTCGAGATCCGCGGTGGCCAGGTAGCGGGCCACGGTCAGCTGGTCGACCACGGAGGACTGCATGGAGATCGCCGCCTTCGCCACGGCCAGGGTGTCCAGGATGGGCCCCTCGGCGCGCATCCAGCCGATGCGCACCCCCGGGCTCATCAGCTTGCTCATCGAGTTCAGCAGCAGGGTGCGCTCGCTCATCCCCGGCAGGGCGGCGATGGGCGCCCAGGTGCTCCCGGTGAAGCTCAGCTCACCGTAGGGGTCGTCCTCCACCAGGGGGGTGCCGGTGCGCAGCAGCACCTCGGCCACTGCCTGACGCCGCTCCACCGGCATGGTGCGTCCGGTGGGGTTCTGGAAAGTGGGGATCAGGTACACGAACCGGGGATGGTGGGTGCGGATCGCCTCCTCGAGCGCATCGGGCACCACGCCGTGCTCATCGGTGTCCACCCCGATCATGTGGGCGCCGTGCACGGCGAAGGCCTGCACCGCGGCGAGATAGGTGGGGGACTCCACCAGCACCACGTCCCCCGGCTCCAGCATCGCCTGGGCGATCACGAACAGACCCTCCTGGGAGCCGGAGGTGACGCGGATCTGCGAGGCATCGGTGGGCATCGTGCGCGAGAGCCGCCGTGCCGCTTGCTCGCGCAGTTCCCTCTCGCCCTCGCTGACCCCGTACTGCAGGGCCCGGGTGCCCTGATGGGTGAGGACCCAGTCGTAGGCCTCCGCGATCGGCGACAGGTCGAACAGCTGCGGATCCGGGATGCCGCCCGCGAAGGAGACCACGTTCTCCCGAGCTGCGAGGGAGAAGATGTCCTTCAGCGGGGAGGACTCCATGCCCGCATAGCGGGCGGCGACGGGGAATCGGAACGGCGCATCGGTCATCTGGCCATCGTGCCACTGCGATCATGTGGAGCGGGTGAGCCCCACGCCCGCACACCCTGCCGGGGCGGTCGCCGGCGAGGCGCGGCCGTTCAATCCGCCAGCACGCCCTCCAGCCGCAGCAGCGCCAGCTTCGTCTCCACGCCACCCGCATACCCGGTCAGGGCCCCGTTCGAGGCCAGCACCCGGTGGCAGGGGACCACGATCGACAGCGGATTGGAACCGACGGCGGCGCCCACCGCCTGGGCCGCCCGCGGACTCCCCACCGAACGGGCGATCTGGCCGTAGGTGGTGGTGCCTCCGAACGGGATCCGCTGCAGCTGTTCCCAGACGCGGTGCTGGAACGGGGTGCCCACCGCGGCCAGCGGCAGTTCGAAGTCGGCGCGCTCACCGGCCAGGTACTGGCCCAGCTGGGTCGCGGCGGCATCGAGAACGGGGTGGGTGTGGCCGGCGGGATCGCCCAGCTGGGAAACCACCGGGAAGTGCTTCTGCTGCTGGCGCCAGACCCCGATCAGGGCATCGTCGCCCGCGGCGAGCACGTAGGTGCCCAGGGGCGTGTCGATCCTGCGGTGGCGGATGCCGGCCATCAGCGGTGCGGGCATGGTCGTGATGGATCCTTCGGCAGGACGGATGCGGGCGCGGTACCGGCCGGCCGGCCGGCCGCGCGCCACGGCGGCAGCAGCACTGGGCACGAACTCGACGCGGTCGCGGCCCGGGGTGCGCGAGGGGCAGGAGGGGCGGCAGGAGATGCCGGTGGAGCGCACGCACGTGAAGGACACGCCGTCGAAAAAACGGGCGTCCCTCGCCGTGATGGCGGCGTAGCGCTGGTCATCGGTGAGCTCCTGCATGCCCCCAGTGAACTCCTCGACGGCTCGCGGTGCCACCGGAATCCGGACAACGTGGTCGGGGCGGTTCCGGATCAGGGCGCGGCCAGGCCGCTCCGTGCGAGATCGTCAAGGCCCCGCCGATCCGCACCGGGGCGCACGGCGCTGACCCTGTACTCGCCTGCGCCGCGAATCCGCAGATCACCCACCGGCGCATCGGTCCCCGCCCCGGCGGTGACCCCCGGCAGCAGAAAAAACTGAGTCGCGACAGGTCTGTCAACCATGTCGCGACTCAGGACACGAGAGCGGATGACGGGAATCGAACCCGCGTAATCAGTTTGGAAGACTGAGGCTCTACCATTGAGCTACATCCGCATGACCTGCAGCGATGCCGGATTCTGGCCTGAATGCGGAACGCTGCGGCCCGCCTGGACCGGTGGCGATCCCCGGATGCTCGCATGGTCGCTGCAGGCGGGGATCGCAGACCATTGAACCAGATCCCGGCCTCAGGATCACGCCGCAGGACCCGGTTGGAAGCATGCATCTGCTCACAGCGCCATCGGGTGGGCACAGCGCACGGTGCCGCGAACGGGTAATATCCGGTGGGTTGCCCTCCGGGGTGTAGCTCAGCTTGGTAGAGCACCCGCTTTGGGAGCGGGAAGCCGCAGGTTCAAATCCTGTCACCCCGACTCCGCCTCCGGGTCGCTGCACCACCTGCGCCCCGCGGCGAACACGTAGACCACCTGAACGACTCATCCACAGGGAGACCTGACCAGTGAAGACCGCGTCCGAGAAGCTCAGCCCCACCCGGGTCAAGCTCACCGTCGAGGTGCCCTTCGACGAGCTCAAGCCCGCCGTCGAGGCCGCCACCAAGAAGATCGCCGACCAGGTTCAGATCCCGGGCTTCCGCAAGGGCAAGGTCCCCACTCGCCTCGTGGAGCAGCGCTTCGGCCGGCCCGCGATCATGCAGGAGGCCGTCAACGACGCCCTGCCGGACTTCTACCAGAAGGCCGCTTCCGAGGTCGAGCTCAAGCCGGTGGGCCGCCCCGAGGTGGAGGTCAGCGATATCCCCGGCCTGGACGGCTCCGAGGACGGCAACCTCGTGTTCGTCGTCGAGCAGGACGTGCGCCCCGAGATCGAGCTGCCGGACTTCTCCTCCGTCGAGATCGAGATCGAGGAGCCCGCGGTCGACGACGATGCCGTCGAGGTGCGCCTGACCGAGCTGCGCGAGCGCTTCGGCACCCTGGTGGGCGTGGACCGCCCCGCCGAGGACGGCGACTTCGTGTCCCTGGACATGCTGGCCACCATCGAGGACGAGGAGATCGAGTCCGTCGAGGGTGTCTCCTACCAGATCGGCCAGGGCAACATGCTCGAGGGGCTGGACGAGGCTCTGGAGGGCCTGTCCGCAGGGGAGACCACCACCTTCACCAGCAAGCTCGCCGGTGGTGAGCACGCCGGTCAGGATGCGCTGATCAAGGTCACTCCGCAGTCCGTCAAGGTGCGCGAGCTGCCCGAGGCCGACGACGAGTTCGCCGAGATGGCCTCCGAGTTCGACACCATCGACGAGCTCAAGGACGACCTGCGCACCCAGGCCGCGAAGGACGCCGAGGGCAACCGCGTGGCCCTCGCCCGCAACGCCCTGCTGGAGAAGCTCCTGGAGGACATCGAGATCCCCGTGCCCGATCAGCTGGTGGAGGACGAGATCCTCGGCCACCTGCAGAACGAGGGCAAGGAGGCCGGCGATCCGCACGGCGAGGAGATCCGCGAGGACACCGTCAAGGCGATCCGCGCCCAGTTCCTGCTGGACGAGATCAATGCGACCCGCGAGGTCCAGGTCGGCCAGGACGACCTGATGACCTACATGACCCAGCTGTCGGCGCAGTACGGCATCGAGCCCAACCAGCTGCTGCAGATGCTGGCGCAGTCAGGACAGCTCGAGCAGATCTTCGCCGAGGTGCAGCGCTCCAAGGCGCTCGACGTGGCCCTCGCCGATGTGACGGTCAAGAACGAGAAGGGCGAGGCGCTGGACCTCGGCCTGAAGGCTGATCAGTCCGAGGAGGGCTCGGAGGACGAGGACCCCGACGAGGGTTCTGAGAAGACCCCGGCGAAGAAGGCACCCGCGAAGAAGGCTCCGGCCAAGACCGCCGCTGCGAAGAAGGTGGAGGCTGCTGAGGAGTCCGAGGACGCCGAGGAGAAGCCTGTCAAGAAGGCTCCCGCCAAGAAGGCCCCTGCCAAGAAGGCACCGGTGAAGAAGGCTCCGGCCAAGAAGGCCGACGAGGACGCCCCTGCCGAGAAGTGAGCTCGTGGCCTGGCCACGTGCTGGGTCTGAGCGATGAACGGGCTGTCATCCCCAACGGGGGTGGCGGCCCGTTCGCGTCGACCCATCCGTTCACCCCGCGGGCGCGTCCTCTCCAGTGGGCGTCCAAGCCGAATGGGCGTTCCGTTCCACGTTCGCGCTCGGGTGGAACAGAAAGGTCCATTCCGGGTTATCGGGGGCCTGTTCAGGAGGTGAGCATCCGGCCGCCGAACAGGGCGGGGCCGGTTGTGGACCGGCCTTTGCACCAGGACGACTGTCGGGCCTGACTGGCCCGCCGCGCCGGAACAGCGGCAGGCCCGGCTCCCGTGGTGGGAGCCGGGCCTGCCGGCGTGTGATCAGTGGCTGAGGATCAGCGGTAGGTCACGAAGGTGGGGTTGCCCCAGATCCCGCGCTCGGTGACGCGGTACTTGGAGCCGGAGGCGTCGATGACCTGGCCGTTGCCGGCGTAGATACCGATGTGGCCGGGCCAGGACACGATGTCACCGGGCTGGGCCTGGGACTGGGAGATGGTGCGGCCACCGTTGGTGATCTGGCTGCTGGTGCGGCCGTTGAGGTTCAGGCCGGAGCCCTGGTAGGCGTAGGTGACCAGGCCCGAGCAGTCGAAGCCGCTGCTGGGCGAGGAGCCGCCCCAGGTGTAGCCGGTGCCCACCACGGAGCGGGCGCGCTCGACGATCGAGCTGCTGGAGACGGAGCCGGAGGTCGGTGCGGACGTGCCGCCGGAGGGCACGGACGAGCCGCCGTTGAGGGCTCCACGGGTCTGGGGACCGACCACGCCGTCGACCTGCAGGCCGTTGGCGCGCTGGAAGTCCTTGACGGCCGCGTGGGTGCGGGGGCCGAAGATGCCGTCGACGGCCAGGCGTGCGCCGTTCTGGTTCAGGCCGCTCTGCAGGTCGGAGACGTTACCGCCGCGGGATCCCCAGCGCAGCTTCTCGGTGCTGTTGAGCACCAGGCTCGGGGCGGCGGCCTCGGGGGCGGCCGGGGCGGTGGCGGGTGCGGCGGGAGCCGTCACGGGCGCCGCAGGAGCGGGAGCGCTGGGGGCGGCCTGCGCGGCGCCACCGACGAAGGCGGAGCCGACGAGGACGGTGCCCAGGACGGCCGCACCACCCATGCCACGGGCGGCCACGTGGGCGTTGCTGATCGGGGTGGTGGCGCGGCCTGCGGCGCGGTGGGTGTTGTGCTGTGCCATGGTGTGCTCTTCGTTCCTTCCAGCCTCGGTCGGGGGCTGCCGAGGGTGTCTGTTCTGTTCTGCGTCCCGTTCGCCGGGTGGCGACGGTCGGGCTCTGCGGTCCGGTGGGACCGGGCCCGAAATCCTCACGGGCTCCAGGCGGTGAAACCACCGTAGGAGCCGGTGGTGCCTGCGGTCAGCCTGCTTGGAAGGGCCGGGGAACGAACTTGACGATGCTTTTGCCGGGGAGCCATCGGACGTTACTCGAAGCGGGGACGACTTGACGTTCCCGGGGGTGAGGGCCGCGGGGGAGTGCGGTCCGTGTCACCCCCGGAGGTGCTCGCTGAGCTTCCGCGCCTTCGGGTGCTCTCGGCGCCTCGCAGTGCGCCCGCGGCGAACAGGGGACCGCTTCGTCGCACCCAGCGCCTAGAGTCATCTCATCGCCGATCCCACCACGAAGGAGACACCCGTGACCTCCACGCCCCATGACAACTCGCCCCGCAGCGCAACCGGGGAGTACCCGCTCGGGCTCGACGACAACGTCTACCAGCGGCTGCTTCGCGAGCGCATCGTGTGGCTCGGCTCCGAGGTGCGGGACGACAACGCCAATGCCATCTGCGCCAAGATGCTGCTGCTGGCCGCCGAGGACCCCACCAAGGACATCTACCTCTACATCAACAGCCCCGGTGGCTCCATCACCGCCGGCATGGCCATCTACGACACCATGCAGTACATCCAGCCCGACGTGGTCACGGTGGGCATGGGCATGGCGGCCTCGATGGGGCAGTTCCTGCTCTCCTCGGGCGCCAAGGGCAAGCGCTTCGCCACCCCGCACACCCGCGTGCTCATGCACCAGCCGCTCGGCGGGCTGGGCGGCACCGCCAGCGAGATCAAGATCCAGGCGGATCTGATCCTGTCCATGAAGCGTCAGCTGGCCGAGCTGATCGCCGAGCAGACCGGCAAGAGCGTCGAGCAGATCACTGCCGACTCCGATCGCGACAGGTGGTTCACCGCTGCGGAGGCCCTGGAGTACGGCTTCATCGACAAGATCGTCAACCGCGCCGGTGACGTCACGGGCGGTGGCGGCACGGAGGACTGACCTTCCGCCCCTCACCCCCTGCCACCGCACCTCTCACGCAAGGAGAACCCGTGACCTTCGATCCCCGCCCGTCCGCTTCCACGACCCCGGCGATGCCCTTCGCGCAGGCCGGCCC
This sequence comes from Brachybacterium sp. p3-SID957, assembly GCF_025144775.1. Lineage (NCBI taxonomy): Bacteria > Bacillati > Actinomycetota > Actinomycetes > Micrococcales > Dermabacteraceae > Brachybacterium > Brachybacterium sp. p3-SID957. Next base: position 75,024 of record NZ_JALXKT010000005.1, read on the forward strand.
GATGCCCACGTCGCGCTACGTGCTGCCCCAGTACGAGGAGCGCACTGCCTATGGCTTCAAGCGGCAGGACCCGTACACCAAGCTGTTCGAGGACCGCATCATCTTCCTGGGCGTCCAGGTGGACGACGCCTCCGCCGATGACGTCATGGCCCAGCTGCTGGTCCTCGAGTCCCAGGATCCGGACCGCGACATCACCCTGTACATCAACAGCCCCGGCGGCTCGTTCACCGCGCTGACGGCCATCTACGACACGATGCAGTACATCAAGCCCGAGGTCACCACGGTGTGCCTGGGGCAGGCGGCCTCCGCCGCCGCCGTGCTGCTGGCTGCAGGAGCCCCGGGCAAGCGGCTCGCCCTGCCCAACGCCCGCATCCTGATCCACCAGCCCGCCATGGGTGGTCAGGGCGGAGGCCAGGCCTCGGACATCGAGATCCAGGCCAACGAGATCCTCCGCATGCGCGAGTGGCTCGAGGACACCCTCGCGCACCACTCGGGCCGCTCCAAGGAGCAGATCAGCCGGGACATCGAGCGTGACAAGATCCTCACCGCCCAGGGCGCGCTCGACTACGGTCTGGTGGACCAGGTGCTCGCCTCTCGGAAGGACGCCTCGCCGCAGATCTCACGGTGAGACGATGACGGCCGGTCGCATCGTGGATGACCCGCCCGATGCCAGATGCGACCGCTGGACGGATGACGAGGCCCGCCCTGGGGCAGATGCTGCTCGACGAGGACTGCGTCGTCGGCTACAACCTGGACGGCGGCGGCTCCAGCACCATGGTCTTCCAGGGGGAGCTGGTCAACAGGCCGCGTGGCAAGAATGAGGAACGCGGCACCTCCGACATCCTGTACGTGGCGGGGTGAGCGCCGTGCATGACTCCACCAGCCCCACCACGGCGCCCCCGAGCGCCCCGGTGCAACCGAACGCCCCGGTGCACCCTCTCTCGCCCGTGCCCGCCGTGGTGCTGCTGATACCGGTGCTGAACCCCTCCGTGGCCATGCCCGCTCTCCTCGCCCCCCTCCGCCAGGCGGTACGGCCGCTCGGCATCATCGTGGTCGACGACGGCACCGGTCCCGGCCCCGACGGCAGTGCGGACGTGCTCTTCGCGCTCCTGGAACGGCAGGGAGCCCATGTTCTGCGCAGTCCCCTCAACCGGGGCAAGGGCGCCGCGCTGAAGACTGGGATCGAGGCGGCTCGCACCCTGTTCCCGGGGTGCGGGGTGGTCACGGTCGATGCCGATGGCCAGCACCGACCCCGGGATGTTGCCGCCGTCGCCGCCGCGCTCACCCAGGCCCAACGCGATGACCCCGCCGCGCCCGCCCTGGTGATGGGGGTGCGGCGCTTCGGACCCGGCACCCCGCTGCGCAGTCGGGTGGGCAATCACGCCAGTTCCGTACTGCTGGCGACGGTGACCGGTCACTGGCTGCACGACACCCAGACCGGCCTGCGCGGAATCGACCCCCACCTGCTGGCGACGGCCGCCGCCACCCCCGGTTCCCGCTACGAGTACGAGATGAGGCACCTCATGACCCATCTGAAGCGCCGCCACCAGCTGATCCAGGTGCTGATCCGCGCCGTGTACACCGACGACAACGCCTCCAGTCACTTCCGCCCCGTGCGGGACTCCCTACGGGTGCTGGCACCGCTGTTCGCCTTCGCCCTGTCTTCACTCGGCGCGGCTGTCGTGGACACCGGACTGTTCCTGCTGCTGGCCGCTTCGGGCAATCCCCTGGTGGTGTCCCTGGCCGTGGCGCGGGCGGTCTCCGGCGCGCTGAACTGGTCGATCAACCGGTATCTGGTGCTGGGCACCGGTGGTGTGGGCTGGGCTCGCAGTCTGCTGCACTATGTGATGCTGGCCGGTGGCCTCGTGGTGGGCGCGGCCGTCGTCCTTCCGGTGCTGAGCGGCATCGGGATGCCGCTGCTGGCGGCGAAGGTCCTCACCGACCTGTTGCTGTTCGCGGTGTCCTTCGTCATCCAGCGCGCCCTGGCCCGGCCCAGTGCGCAGCCCGGCACCCCCTCGGCAGCCGAACCCGCCACCCCCTCGGACACAGCGCCCGTGGCCCCATCGGACGCTGTGCTCGCCCACCGACGGGCACCGGTCCCGTGAGCGGCCGGGCAGACCGGTGACACCCCGGCCGGGTCAATGATCGGGGCCCACGCCAAGACGCGGGTAGCCTGGGTGCGTTGTCCGTACCGACCGGGAGGGAGCACATGGCGCGCACGAGCGAGAGTGCTGAGGTGTTCAAGTGCTCGTTCTGCGGGAAGTCGCAGAAGCAGGTGGAACGGCTGATCTCGGGGCCGGGCGTGTACATCTGCGAAGAGTGCATCGAACTGTGCAACGAGATCATCGCCGAGGAGATCCAGGCCGCCCAGCCTGCCCCCGAGAAGCCCGCCGCCCTCCCCACCCCCCGGGAGATCTTCGACTTTCTGGAGGAGTACGTCGTCGGCCAGGAGCCTGCCAAGCGGGGCCTGGCAGTGGCGGTGTACAACCACTACAAGCGGATCAGGGCGCAGCAGGCCACGACCGCCGGGGCCGGTGCGAGACCGTCCGGGCCCACGGGCTCGACCCGGCCCGCCCCGAAGGGCGCGGATGCGGATCAGCCCGCCGAGCACGACGAGGTCGAGGTCGCCAAGTCCAACGTGCTGATCGTGGGACCCACCGGGTGCGGGAAGACCTACCTGGCCCAGACCCTCGCCAAGATGCTCGACGTGCCCTTCGCCATGGCCGATGCGACAGCCCTCACCGAAGCCGGATACGTGGGCGAGGACGTGGAGAACATCCTGCTGAAACTGTTGCAGGCCGCCGATTACGACGTGGAGCGGGCCCAGCGGGGCATCATCTACATCGACGAGGTCGACAAGATCGGGCGCAAAGCCGAGAACCCCTCGATCACCCGCGACGTCTCCGGCGAGGGCGTCCAGCAGGCACTGCTGAAGATCCTTGAGGGCACGGTCGCGGCGGTGCCGCCCCAGGGCGGGCGCAAGCACCCGCACCAGGAGTTCATCCAGATCGACACCACCGACGTGCTGTTCATCGTGGCGGGGGCGTTCACCGGGATCGAGGACATCATCGGTTCCCGCATCGGCAAGCGCGGCATCGGGTTCGGGGCGGAACTGCACACGCCGATGGAGCAGGAGCAGATCTATGCCGAACTGCTGCCGGAGGACCTGCTGAAGTTCGGGCTGATCCCCGAGTTCATCGGCCGCCTGCCCGTCATCACCTCCGTGGCCAACCTCGACCGGGAGGCGCTGATCCGCATCCTGACCGAGCCCCGCAACGCACTGGTCAAGCAGTTCCAGAGGATGTTCGCACTGGACGGGGTGGAACTGGACTTCGAGCGAAGTGCCCTGGAGGCCATCGCGGATCGGGCTATCGAGCGCGGCACCGGCGCACGCGGACTGCGGGCCATCATGGAAGATGCCCTGCAACCGGTGATGTTCGACGTCCCCTCCCGCGACGACGTGACCCGTGTAGTGATCACCGAGGGCGTGATCACCGAAGGGAGAGCCCCGATGATGCTCACCGGGAAGGACGCCGAGAAGGACAGCGAGCGCGGTTCACGGCGCGCGCGCGGCGAGAAGAGCGCCTGATGCCCGCAGACGACGCCGAGGCGCAGGCGGTCCCGACGGGCGCAGACGACGCGACCGAGGCGCAGGCGGTCCTGCTGGACGAGCGGCGCAGCATCGACAACATCGACGCGGCGCTGGTGCACCTGCTCGCCGAGCGCTTCCGGCACACCCAGCGCGTGGGCGTGCTGAAGGCGGAGCACGGGCTCCCGCCGGCCGATCCGGCCCGGGAGGAGCGCCAGGTGGACCGGCTGCGGGCCCTGGCCCGTGAGGCGGGCCTGGATCCCACCTTCGCCGAGGCGTTCCTGCGCTTCATCGTCACCGAGGTGATCCGGCACCACGAGCGCATCCGCGAGGACGGCTCACCCTAGGCATCTTGACCAGCGCCACCTGCCCCGCGCCGATATCCGCACCGTCGGCGTTGCGGAATTGAGGGGTTGTGCCGAGCCTTTGCGCAGGACAGAGGCCACTTTCGATCTGCCCGGTGCTATGGTGGATCCATGTCTACCCAGTTCCTTGACTGGCCGGTGATCCGGCAGCTGCGGGGTGCGGACAAGACCGGACGCGGCACCGCGGTCATGTCCCAGAAGACTCGCAGCACCACCTCGCGCACCGCCACCGCCGACGGTGTCGCCCAGAGCGTCTGCCCCTACTGCGCCGTGGGCTGCGGCCAGCGCGTCTACCACAAGGACGGTCGGGTCATCCAGATCGAAGGCGATCCGGACTCGCCCGTCTCGCGCGGGCGCCTGTGCCCCAAGGGCGCGGCCAGTGAGCAGCTCGCCAACTCCACCCTGCGCCAGACCAAGGTCAAGTACCGCGCCCCCTACGCCACTGAGTGGCAGGACCTCGACGCCGAGGAAGCGATGGACATGATCGCGGACCGCTTCATCGAGGCGCGGCGCAACCACTGGGAGGACGTCGACCCGGAGGGTCGGCCCGTCCGCCGCACGATGGGCATCGCCAGCCTGGGCGGTGCCACGATCGACAACGAGGAGAACTACCTCCTCAAGAAGTTCTTCACCGCCGCCGGGGCGATCCAGATGGAGAACCAGGCCCGCATATGACACTCGTCCACGGTTCCCAGTCTGGGAGCCTCGTTCGGACGTGGCGGCGCCACGCAGTACCTGCAGGACATGGCCAACGCTGACTGCATCGTCATCGAGGGCTCGAACATGGCCGAGGCCCACCCGGTGGGATTCCAGTGGGTGATGGAGGCCAAGAAGCGCGGTGCGAAGGTGATCCACGTGGATCCCCGCTTCACCCGCACCTCCGCCAATGCGGACAAGCACATCCCGATCCGCTCCGGCACGGACATCGTGCTGCTGGGCGGCGTGATCCGCTACGTGCTGGAGAACGACCTCTGGTTCGAGGAGTACGTCAAGACCTTCACCAACGCGTCCACGATCATCCGCGAGGACTTCGAGGACACCGAGGATCTCGATGGCCTGTTCTCCGGGTACGACCCGGAGACCGGCACCTATGACAACCAGTCGTGGGCCTACCAGGGCGAGAAGGACATGCTCCAGCGGGGCCTGCCGGATCGTGATGAGACCCTCCAGCACCCGCGCACGGTCTTCCAGATCCTCAAGCGCCACTACGCCCGGTACACGCCGGAGATGGTCCAGGCCGCCTGCGGCATCTCGCAGGAGGACTTCGAGTACCTGGCCAAGGCGGTCACCGAGAACTCCGGCCGGGAGCGGACCACCTGCTTCGCCTATGCACTGGGCTGGACCCAGCATCAGGGCGGCCCGCAGATGATCCGCACCTCCGCGGTGCTCCAGCTGCTGCTGGGCAACATGGGCCGCCCGGGCGGCGGCATCATGGCCCTGCGTGGCCACGCCACCATCCAGGGATCCACGGACATCCCCACCCTGTACCACATCCTTCCCGGCTACCTGCCGATGCCGAAGGTCGGCCAGGACTCCTTCGCGGAGTACGCGCGGGCCATCGGCAAGAAGGAGCAGAAGGGCTTCTGGGCCAACGCCGACATCTACGCCATCAACCTGCTGAAGGCGTGGTGGGGCGACAATGCGACGGCCGAGAACGAGTGGGCCTACCACTACCTGCCCAAGCTCACCGGCGCCCATGGCACCTACCAGACCCTCATGCGCATGCTCGAGGACGGTGTGGACGGCTACTTCCTGTTCGGCCAGAACCCTGCTGTGGGCTCGGCCAACGGGCGGATGCAGCGACAGGGCCTGGCGCACCTGAAGTGGATGGTCGTCCGTGACTTCTACATGATCGAGACGGCCACCTTCTGGAAGGACTCCGCCGAGATCGAGTCGGGGGAGACCCGACCCGAGGACATCGGCACCGAGGTGTTCTTCATGCCGGCCGCCAACCACACCGAGAAGTCGGGCTCCTTCACCCAGACCCAGCGCATGGTCCAGTGGCGCGACAAGGCCGTGGACGCGCCGGGAGATGCGATCAGCGAGCTGGAGTTCGCCTACGAGCTGGGCAAGCGCGTGCGCGAGAAGCTCAAGAACTCCACCGATGAGCGCGACCGGCCGATCCTCGAACTCACCTGGGACTACCCGGTGGACGAGAACGGCGAGCCGGATGCCGAGGCGGTGCTGGCCGAGATCAACGGTCGGCACATCGCCGGTGAGAAGGCCGGTGAGCCCCTGAAGTCCTTCGGTGAGATGAAGGACGACGGCACCACCATCGGCGGCTGCTGGATCTACACCGGCGTGTACGCCGACGGCATCAACCAGGCCCGCCGCCGCAAGCCCGGCAAGGAGCAGCCGCAGGCAGCCCTGGAGTGGGGCTGGGCGTGGCCTGCCAACCGTCGCATCCTCTACAACCGCGCCTCTGCGGACGCCCAGGGCAAGCCCTGGAGCGAGCGCAAGAAGCACGTGTGGTGGGACGAGGAGCAGGGCAAGTGGACCGGGCTGGACGTCCCCGACTTCCCGCCCACCAAACGACCGGACGATCCGGGCGATCCATCCAAGGGCGGCGCCGCGGCTCTGGCGGGCACCGACGCGTTCATCATGCAGTCCGACGGCCGTGCCTGGCTCTTCGCCGGCACCGGCATGGTGGACGGGCCCCTGCCCACCCACTACGAGGGACCGGAGTCGAACGTCGAGAACCCGCTGTACTCGCAGCAGTCCAACCCCACCCGGGTGACGTTCACCAGCAAGGACAACCTGTCCTCGCCCGGTGCGTCCTCCGAGGGCGGCGACGTGTACCCGTACGTGTTCACCACGTACCGGATCACCGAGCACCACACGGCCGGAGGCATGAGCCGCTTCCTGCCGTACCTGGCGGAGCTGCAGCCGGAGCTGTACTGCGAGGTCTCGCCGGAGCTGGCCGAGGAGCTGGGGCTGGAGCCGTACGGCTGGGCCACCATCATCTCGGCGCGCTCCGCGATCGAGGCGAAGGTGCTGGTGACCGAGCGGATGACGCCGCTGCAGATCGGTGATCGCACGGTCCACCAGATCGGCCTGCCCTACCACTGGGCGCGGGGCAAGGAGGCCGTGGTCTCCGGCGACGGGGTCAACGACCTCATCGCCATGAACCTCGACGCCAACGTGCAGATCCAGAACAGCAAGAACAGCGCCTGCGCGATCCGCCCGGGCCGCCGTCCCCATGGGGCCGAGCTCCGCGCGCTGGTGGACGAGTACCGCGACCGCGCCGGGCTGGTGCCCGCCGAGGAAGCCGAGGTCGACGGTGCCATGGGCGCCCCCGGTGAAGGCCCCGTGGACGGCTTCTCGCCGCACGAGGTCCGCGGCCCGGAGGAGGCCACCGCTGTTCCCGATGGCACCCCGTCGATGAAGGAGATGAACAACCGATGAGCCTGCTCGCCGGGTCCGCCGGCCCCGCCGCCTCCTCCGGATGGGGTCATGACCATGCCCGCAAGGGATTCTTCACGGACACCTCGATCTGCATCGGCTGCAAGGCCTGCGAGGTGGCGTGCAAGGAGTGGAACCGCAACCCCGTGGACGGGAACCTGGAGATCCTGGGCTCCAGCTACGACAACACCGGGGCGCTCGGTGCCAACACCTGGCGCCACGTCGCCTTCGTCGAGCAGGGCCAGGACCGCATCGAGGAAGCGCGCGAGTCGGGTCGGAAGCTGGTCGGTCTGGGGATGCCCACGATCGGCCCGAAGCCGGGCCGCCGCCGCGGTGATCTGCCCGAGGGCGATCTGGGTGGGGTGGACACCACCCCGCCGGACACTCCCGAGTTCCGCTGGCTGATGTCCTCGGACGTCTGCAAGCACTGCACCAACGCGGGCTGCCTGGACGTGTGCCCCACCGGTGCGATCTTCCGCTCGGAGTTCGGCTCCGTGGTGGTCCAGGATGACGTCTGCAACGGCTGCGGCACCTGCGTGGGTGCCTGTCCCTTCGGCGTGATCGAGCGTCGTGACGACGGCACCGTGTCCCCGCGGGTGGAGCACGACGGCGAGGTGCCCGGCATGGGCACCGCGAAGAAGTGCACCCTGTGCTACGACCGTCTGGTGGACGGCGAGCAGCCAGCCTGCTCGGCCACCTGCCCCACCACCTCCATCAAGTTCGGCGATCACGACGATCTGGTGGGAGATGCCCAGGAGCGCGTCCGTGAGCTGCATGAGCGCGGCATGACCGAGGCCCGCCTGTACGGCGCGAATCCGAAGGACGGCGTGGGCGGCATCGGTTCGGTGTTCCTGCTGCTGGATGAGCCGGAGGTGTACGGCCTGCCGCCGGACCCGCAGGTCTCCACCAAGTTCCTTCCGCAGATGTACCTGCGGGCCGGCGTGGCCGCCGCCGGCATGATCGCGGCCACGGCTCTGGCGTTCATGGGAGGCAAGCGGTGAGCATCTCCGATCTCGATTCCGATCGACCGCCCCAGGAGCCCCGCAAGGGACGCTCCGGGACGGGCCGCCGTCGGCGGCGGCGCGCGGGCCAGGTGGGAGCGGACGGCTCACGCGAGATGGCGCTGGTGGACGACGTCCAGTTCGACTCCTACTACGGGCGTCAGGTGGTCAAGGCTCCGCCGTGGCGAGGCCCGATCGCCGTGTACCTGTTCCTGGGAGGCCTGGCCGGTGGCTCCTCGCTGCTGTCCTATGGCGCCCAGCTGACGGATCGCCCGGCGCTGCGCCGCAACGGCCGTCTGCTGGCGCTAGGTGCGGTCGGCGTGGGCACGCTGGCCCTGATCGAGGACCTGGGCCGCCCGGAGCGCTTCCTGAACATGATGCGCACCGTCAAGATCAGCTCCCCGATGAGCCTGGGCACCTGGATCCTGGCTAGCTTCGGCACCATCTCCGGAGTGCTGGGCGCGGTCGAGGTGGATCGGATGCTGGGCGAGAAGGTCCCGCTGGGTGCGCTGCGTCCGCTGCTGAAGGCAGCGGAAGGGCCTGCTGCCCTGGGCCAGGCCGCCCTCGGCCCGGGACTCGCCTCCTACACGGGTGCGCTGCTGGGCGACACCGCAGTCCCCACCTGGTCCGCCGGTCGCAATCATATGTCCTACCTGTTCACCTCCTCCGCCTCGCTGGCCTCGGGGGGTGCCGCCATGATCACCACCCCGGTGGATCAGGCGCGTCCCGCGCGCGTGCTTGCCGCGGCCGGGGTGGTGGGAGATGTGCTCGCCTCCCGCGCCATGAAGGAGTCGATGCACCCCCTGGAGGCGGAGCCGCTGGAGACCGGCAGGCCGGGCCAGATGCTCGAGTGGGCGGAGCGCCTGGCGATCGGCGGCGGTGTGCTGGCCGTCCTCGGTGGCCGCAGCCGCGCCCTGTCGATGGCCGGCGGTGCTGCCCTGGTGGCTGCCTCGGTGCTCACCCGCTTCGGTGTGCTCGAGGCCGGGCTGGAGTCCACCAAGGATCCGCGCCGCGTGATCGAACCACAGAAGGCGCGCCTGGCCGCGCGGCGGGCCGCCGGCATCACCGACGACTCCATCACCACCTCAGGCTGAGCCGCCGGCTCTGTCGACGACGAGGGGGGGGGGGGGGGGCGGCGGCGCGCCTACACCGCGGGGGTGGAGCAGGCCGGGGCGGCCGCGACCCTGCTGCGCC